>JAGAUC010000289.1 GCA_017621015.1 Clostridia bacterium
AAATATCCTTTCTTTTTATGATCCTACTTTTTGTTTTTTGATTTTTATATAAGCCAAAAATGCTTTCCAAAGAATATCAAGGATCTGCCACATACGAAGGGAAAAGAGCAGGCGGATGTCTACCGTGGTTTCGGTGGCAAGATAGTCGGGGATCACCTCGATCTCATCGCGACGGGTGACCTTGAGCTTTCCGAATTGGTCCAAGGTTTCCAGTAGAAGCGCCACGCCGCCGTTTACCGCGCCAAAGAGGATGGCGGTGCTTGCCGCGTCGCCCGTGGCTACCCGAATGCGGATGCGCGCCGTGCGGATCTTTAGATGTCCCAGCGTTTTTTCGAGCATGGCGGTCAGCAGCTCGCGAAGAAAGCCCAGCCTTTCTAGGACCCCTTTTTTGGTGGCTCGCTCCTTTTGCGGTGCTTCCTTAGGTTTTTGCTTTTTCTTTTGTTTTCCTTTTTTCTTAGAAATCCGTGTTTTTTTCTTTTTGGCAGGGACCAGAGAATATTTGAAAAACAAAACCGAAAGCGTGAGGGTAACGTCCTCGCGGTATTCCAGAACGATATGTGCCGACAGCATGGAAAGAAGGGAGAGAAAAATCAGAATTCCGAGAAAAATCCAAAGAAAAATCATTTTCGTCCTCCTTTCGGTTACTCCCAATTATTGCCCATTCAGGGCGATTTTAATCGGCTTCGTTTTCTGTGTTTTCCTCGGTCGCCGGGGCTTCGATCACGCTCGAGTTGGGGATCTCCATGGTCATCTGACTGGTGTCTACCTCACCCTCGGCGTTGACGTTCATAGTCATCAGCTCGGTCTCGGGCAACTCCTTGATTGACGAGAGACCGAACACGCGCAGGAATTTTTCAGTCGTGCCATAAAGCGTCGGGCGACCGGGGGCGTCCAGACGTCCCACCGCACCGATCAGCTCCTTGTCGATCAGCGAATTGACCGAGTAGTTGCTGTCCACACCGCGGATGGTGTCAATGTAGGTTCGGGTGACCGGCTGATTGTACGCGACGATAGCCAGTACCTCCATCGAGGATGCCGAAAGATTGCCGCCGCGGCGGATATCAAGCGCCTCGCGAATGTAGGGAGCAAAGATCTCCTTTGTGCAAAGCTGACAGGAGTCGTCAAAGCAAAGAAGCATAATGCCTCTGCCCGAGCTCTCCTTGTTGTAGCTTTCCGCCATATGCTCGGTCATCTTTTTGATGTCGCGCACCGTAAGGCCCAGCACGTCGGACAGCTTCTGATAGGTAATGGGGTGTCCGGCCGCATAGAGTATGGCCTCAATGGCGGCCTCCAGGTTTTTAATTTGTTCCATCGGCTTGTCCGTCATGTTGTTCCTCCGCTATGGTGGCGTCCTCCTCGGGCTCCACGTAATTTTCATTGATGACAAAGTGTGTATCGATGCCCTCAAGGGTATCGGTTTTGGTGTCGTCCTCCACAATGGTGATGCGGTTGACCTTGATCAGCTCCAGAACGCCGATGAAGATGGCGATCATATCGGGAAGGGAGACGGAATCATTCAGAAGGTCGCCAAGCGAGGCCGTCTTCTTCCTTTGAATGTGGTCAAGAATGCCCACGATCTTTACCTCGACGGGTACGATGGGCTTGCTGATCATCGGCGTGAAGGGCTCCTTGCTTTTGGCACGCTCGGCAGCGGCATTGTAGGTAAGAATGCGCCTTACGGCCAGACAAAGCTCCTCAAGATCCTGGTCGTGCACAAAGGTCTTATCCACCGAGATCTCATCGGTATCCTTCGCCATACGCCCACCATAGGCGGCGTAACGTGGCGTAAGCACAAGCATCGCGGCCTTGGCCTGCTGGTATTTGAGAAGGGCATCGACCAGCTGCTTACGGGGATCCTCCTCGGTCTCCTCGTCACGCGGCAAGAGCATCTTGCTCTTGATGAGCATCAGCTCGCTTGCCATCACAAGGAACTCTGCCGCAAGATCCATATCCATGCTTTGCGCCTCGTTGACAAACTCCATATACTGATCGCAGATCAGCGAGATGGGGATATCTTCAATATTTACTTTGTTTTTGTGTATGAGGGACAGCAAAAGGTCAAGCGGTCCTTCAAATTGATCCAGTCGATAGGTGAGAGCTTCCATACGACCCCTCTTTCGTTGTTTTTATGCAAAAAGTGAGTAGAATAAGTGGACAATCATGATGTTCATTTCCTGACCGGCATTGGTTTTTGCGCCCAAACCAAAGATTGACAAAATAAGGTTGGCAAGGCCTCCCGTTGCGGAGCTGATAAGGTTGGAGAAAAACGGCACACACCAGAAAAGAAGCAAAATTACGATCATGATGATCTGCTCATATCTCATTACGTGGAAATAAAGCTTTTGCGGCAGAAGAACGTAGGCTACGCGTGAGCCGTCAAACGGTGGGATGGGAATGAGATTGAAGATGGCAAGGCTGATGTTGAGAAGAACGCCCATATACAGAATGTAATTCAAAACCGTCAGCATATTGAAGGCGGTTCCGGTCTTCGCGCCCGAAAGCACGGCAAGCAGCTCCGCCGAGAAGAAGGAATCCACCAGAAGGATCTCGATGCGAAGAAGGACGGCAAAAATAAGGGCAAGAAGAATGTTTGCCGCGGGGCCGGCCGCGCTGGTCAGCGCCATATCACGTCTTGGCTTTTTGAAATATCTGGCGTTTACCGGAACCGGCTTTGCCCAACCGAAATGGAAGAAAAGCATACACAAAAAGCCGAAAATGTCAATGTGATGCAGGGGATTGAGCGTAAGCCGCCCCAGGCTTTTTGCCGTCGGATCGCCCAGCTTTGAGGCGACGTATCCGTGCGCCGTCTCGTGAATGGAGAGTGCCAGAAGGATGATCGGCAGGATCAAAACGTAAGAGATAAGGGTGCTTCTATCGAACATAATAACCTCGTTATAGCTTAATATCGGTAGCGGCGGAGATCTCTCTCCAAACCTCTTGCTTTCCTATGTTTTTCAGCGCGGAGAAAAAGAGGATGGGCGTGCCCTCGGCAATCAAAGGATGTGAAGCAAGAAGCTCCTCGCTCTTTTTGCGCTCGGTGGCGTTGAGCTTGTCGCACTTGGTGGCGACCACGATATACGGGATCCCGCTTTGGTTAAGAAAATCCAGCATCATCTCGTCATCCTTGGTCGGACCGATGCGGCTGTCCACCAGCTGAAGCACAAGCTTCAACAGATCAATGTTGGGGTTAGCGGTGAAATAGCCATCGGTGAGTGCTGACCACACCTTTTTGTCCTCCAGCGTACGCTTAGCAAAGCCGTAGCCGGGGAGGTCGACAAAGAACAGCTTTTGGTCAATGTCATAAAAATTGACGGTG
>JAGAUC010000290.1 GCA_017621015.1 Clostridia bacterium
GGTAAGGTTCTGCTTGTAAAATCGCTTTATGGAAACCTGGCACACGAAACCGAACGCCGTGGCCATGTCTTCTACGTAGGCAACTCGTTTGACGGCGAGGGCAACACCGGTAACAACGTCCGCAAGGGTCTTGTTTACGGAGCAATGTGGGCTCAGAGGTCGGTACCTATGAGCGGAAGCCTTGTCGAGATCTATCCCGGTAGCAAAATGAAAGGCACCTGGGGTACGGCAACCGCTGGATCGGGCGTATTCGTGACCACCGACGGCGAAACCTATGTCGAGGCCGCCAAGCTGGCAACGGCGATCAACGGTACCTATGCCGACGTTCTTTACGTCGACGTTTTCAAGGACATCCTCCCCACGGGAACCTATGCCTTTAAGGGTGAATCCTCGGCAGCCAATGACGGTAAGCCCTGTAAGGTTGCCTCCAACGCGACCTGGACGCTGGACTTCCACGGAAATTTGTTCCAAAGAGGAAATAACTACTCACGTATTGAATTCGATGGCACGGGCGTAAATGCCACCATCAAGAACGCGAGATTTGACGATAGCAATTTGGCCTCCGGCCTGTATACCATGCTGGTTGCCAGCGGCGGCGCAACGCTTACCGTGGAAAACTGCTCGTTTACCAATATGTCCACGACAGGCACCCCTGTTAACCTGACAAACGGTGCCGCCATCACCGTGGTATCCTCGACCTTGTACTTAAAGGATGTCGAGATGACCAACTGTACGGGTGTTCAGGGCGCGGTTGGCTGCTATGGCAACAACTGTAAGATCTACGTAGCAGGAAACACTCGCATCTTTAACGATGAGGACGATACCAAAAACTACGTTCACCTGTACACCGGTAATTCGTCGATCGGTGTTTGGGGTGACTTTACCGGTCAGGTACAGGTTTCGATCGGCGGTGTAAATATAAACAAGCCGGTCATTCACAGCGGCACAGCTTCTACCGATGAATACAAGAGCGAGGCCTGCGCGGTCGCCGAGGGTGCAGAAATTCGTGGTCTGATCTATCTGGGCAACGATAAGGGCTACCTGGCTTACAACAACGACGGCGTCCTTTGTTGGACCAGACCGGGTACGGCTCTTCCCACAGACAATCTCAAGCCGGTTACGGTCGATGCAAGCGACAAGACAAAGCTTACGTGCACGGCTTGGTTCTACAATGACGGCACAACGGAAGCACAGACCACAGCAGCTATTTCCGGCGTCTGCAACTATTATATTAAGGAAACCACCGTTGAAGCCGATGCGTATATTGTAAAGGATGATGGCAGCATCACCTATGGCGCGCTGGCCACTGTGCTTTCCACGGCGACTGCCGGTCAGACGGTTGAGGTCATGCGTGACATAGAGGGACTTGCCAATCTTTCGATTCCCGCCGCTTGCACGGTGGACGGAAACGGCAAGACGCTTACCGTATATGTCGGAGCCGAGTCTCCCACACTGGATGCAAATAATCACTGGTATCTGATCAAGA
Organism: Clostridia bacterium; assembly: GCA_017621015.1. Lineage (GTDB taxonomy): Bacteria > Bacillota > Clostridia > Oscillospirales > CAG-272 > RGIG8775. The sequence goes on from JAGAUC010000290.1 coordinate 1,487, forward strand.
CGCTGGCCAGCGGTGTAACGCTCAAAAATCTCAACATCTCGGGCGGTGCAGCACAAAAGGGCGTTTGGGCCGGTGCTCTCTCGCCGCAAAATCTTCTTCTGATCAACGTTACAGCCAGCCAGACCCTCACGATGGACAACTGCACGGTTACGGGTCTGCGTATGCAGGTTGACGACACGATTGGAGCAAACGGTCTTATCATCAAGCACAATTCTGCCGGTGTTCTGAACCTGAAGGATTGCGAATTCACCGACAATATGGTTATGATCCCGCAGGATTCCACAACATCTAAGGTTTACAATTCCGCCAAGATCTGGTTCCGCGTTTACAGCAGCGGTAATATGAACCTTGAAGGCAAAATTGTGATCAAGGACAACTGGAGTATTACCTCCGATGGTGTCACGGCCATCTCGGACAATCTGACGGACGTTGTTGCCGCCAGACTTCACGTCGGTCAGCTGACTGAAGGCTCGCACATCGAAATGAGATATTCGGCCGAATACACGCCGATCCCGAACGAGCAGGGCAAGCTGTATGACAATACCGGCTATTTCTACTATTATACGCCCGCCAACCTGAGAACCATCGCCAGCTACCCGAACGGTCTTACCGGCTCGGCCTCCAAGACAGGCGGCGTGCTCCACTACAATGGAGCAACCGTACTCCTTATCACCAAGGATAGCATTGGAATTACCGCCCCTGCCCGTCAGGCATCGGTAGACAGCGACAAGGTAGACTTCCGCTATACACTTACGGTTAAGGCTGACTATTTTGGCACCGAGGTTGTTACCAAGATTCACGGTGAGGAAGTGGCTCGTACGCCTCTTTATAACTTTACCCCCAGCGCAAGCGTGATCACCGTTCCCGTTGCTGTGGGGATGGCAGAGCTTGACGATGAGATCGTAATCGAGCTTCAGGATGCAAGTGGCGCCGTACTGGCTTCTACAACCAGTGACACAGTAAAAGCGTATGCCCTCTCCATTCTGGAAGGTGAGTATCCCGACACCATGAAGGCAGCCATCGCTTCCCTTCTTCAGTACGGTGCCACGGTTCAGACTCACTTTGGTCACAACACAGAGAATCTGGCTATGACCGCTGGGGATCTTGAAAGCTGGACGGCGCTTGGCGTCACAGTAAAGACCGTTGACAGCAACACGCTGAACACCGCAAGCGCCACCGTTGCCGCAACCGCCTCGGGCACACTTCCCGAGAGCGTAAAGATTCAGGGCGCAACGCTTACGATGGAGAACGAGACCTCGCTCCGTCTCTACGTAACGGTAACCGGCGACGCCACCTTCACCGTAAACAACAAGGAAGCATCGCTTAAGACCGATACTGCCGGAAGAACCTACCTTGAGGCCTCCAACATCGGCACGGCATCGCTTGCCACGGCGGCAACGTTCACCATTTCCGACGGCACGGACACTTATACCTACAACGCAAGCCCCATGTCCTATGTTTACACGGTTCAAACCGCAACTCATGGCAGCATTACCGCATCTCTTAAAGCGGCGTGCGAGGCTCTGTACTATTACTACGAGGCCATTGCCGCACACTTTGATCTGACTAACAACACCGGCTTCACAACGAGCGATACCGTCGTGCTGGAAACGATTTCGGATACGCCCAACACCTTTAGCGCTCCTTATACGGAATGATGGAAAGAAAGGCGGCAAGAATATGAAAAAGTATGAATCTCCCAAGGCGTGTGTGATCACACGCGGTGATATGGATATCATTTGTGCCTCCGAGCTCCTGTTCCCGATCATCCCTTTGATGGGCGGCACAGGTGCGAGCGAAAACGATCTGGATAACGTATAAACGTTAAAATCCCCCCGCATGGCGGGGGGATTTGGATACAAAAAAACAGCTGAGCCGGTTGGCTCAGCTGTTTTTTCTTATGTCTTATTCTGCAATCACAAACTTGGCGATCTTGGCAAGCAGCTCATCGATTGCCTTATCGTCCTCAGCGCGTGCCGTAAGCTGAATGGGCGAAAGAAGATCCAGGCTGAAAATACCCATGATGGACTTTCCGTCTACAACGTAACGGCCCGAGGAAAGGTCAACGTCGCCCTCAAAAGCGGCAATGTCACCAACAAATTCACGAACGTCTGCAATGGTAGAAAGACGAATGTTTACGGTTTTCATAATATTTCCTCCAATTGTAAATTATTTTTTCTGTTGCTTACACCAAATTTTCATGACTAGGCGATGCGGCAAAAGCTTTGTAAAGAACACTTGTGCGCGAATGCGGAAACCGCAGATCGAGACGTCCCGTCCGCGCTTCATGTCCTTCATGGCTCTCGTCACCACCTGCTCGGCGGTGTAAAAATGATTGTAATAGGTAATGGTATCGTCGCTCACCGCGCGATCAAAAAATTCGGTCTTGACCCAACCCGGGCAAACGGCCAGCACGCGGATGCCACGCTTTTTGAGCTCCACGCCAAGGGCCCTTGAAAAGCTGAGCACAAACGCCTTGGTCGCACCGTAAACGCCAATGTACGGTACGGGCTGAAAGGACGAAAGCGAGTCGATCTGGTAGATGCGTCCACCCTCCTTCATATAGGGGAGCGTGAGGTAGGTCATGGCCACCAGCGCCTTATCGTTGAGATCGATCATACCCAGCTGCTCGTCAAGCGGCATGTCGCAAAATGCGCCTAATTTGCCGTAGCCGCTTCCGTTGACAAGAACAGCCACATCCGGCTTCTCGCTCTCCAAAAGCGCCGCATATTCGTCCAGGCACTCCTTTTGCGTAAGATCGAGTGCCATGCACCTTGTCTTGGTCGAAATCGAATCGGCAAGGGCCTCAAGGCGCTCCAGGCGTCGGGCGATCACCCAGATCTCGTCAAACGCTTCGCTCGCCTCGACCCGCTTGGCAAATTCCTGCCCCATACCCGACGACGCGCCCGTAATTACCGCAATTTTCATGCTCAGATGATGATGTGTACGGGAAGACCGCCCTCATACTTGGGATGGATCTCACCCATAATAAGCGGAAGCAGGTAACGGCAGCACTCGTCGGTCACGTGGTTGCCGCGCTCGTTGATAAACTCTTCGTAAACGTGTTTGATCTGGTTGGCAATGTCTTGAACGTCTGCCATACCCACCTCGGACACGTACGGCTCGGTCGAAACGCGATCGGTGGTCATCATAATGCGGCTTGCGCCCTCGGTAGCAGCCTTAGCGGCAGCCTTGCCTACGCGAACCGACTCCTCGATGTCAACCTTGGAAAGAAGATGCGCCGCGCAACGCTGCGAGATGTTAAGCTCCACCGAGCGTACCTTACAGCCAAGCTGCTCCTTGACGGTGTTCTCCAGCATCTTGCCGGTACCCGCCAAATACTTGTGTCCAAACACGTCGGCCACGCCGCTCTGCTGACCCTCGCCCACATAGCGGCCGTCCGCAAAGTGAATGCCCTCGGAAACCGCAACGACCACATTTGGCTTTTCCTCAAGCTTGGTCTTTACATCCTCGAGGAATTCCTCCATCGAGAAGTTGCGCTCGGGAAGGTAAAGAAGGTCGGGCTCCACACCGTTTACCACACGTCCGATGGCCGCCGAAGCGGTAAGCCAGCCGGCGTCTCTGCCCATGATCTCAACGATGGTCACAGCAGGCTTTGTATAGACCGCACAGTCACGGATGATCTCAGACATGGTAACGGCCACGTACTTGGCCGCCGAGCCAAAGCCGGGCGTATGATCGGTACCCATAAGGTCATTGTCAATGGTCTTGGGCACGCCCACAAAACGCATCTCATAATCATTCTTCTTGGAATACGCCGAAAGCTTGGCCACGGTATCCATCGAATCGTTGCCGCCGATGTAGAAGAAATAGCGGATATCGTACTTGCGGAACAGCTCAAAGACCTTTTCGTAGTAGTCCTCATTGCCCTCTACGGCAGGAAGCTTTTTGCGGCAGGAGCCGAGAGCCGCCGCCGGTGTGTGCTCCAGAAGCTCAATGTCCGACTCCTTGGCAAAGCGCTCGTTCAGATTGACCAGTCTCTCCTCAAGAAAGCCCTCCATACCGTTGCGCATACCGTAAATGGTATGACCCTGACCGTACTTAAAAAATCCACGGATGACACCTGCCAGCGTCGCGTTGATCGCGGCGGTCGGTCCTCCCGACTGTCCGACAACGGCATTACCCTTCAAAAATTCGTTTGCCATAATTACTCTCCAAACTCCTTTGCAATTTTTTTCATTTTTTCCCGAATGGGAAGATTATAGGGACATCTTGTCTCACACACGCCACACCCGATGCAGGCCGAAGCCTTTACAGGGAGCGTTGCATATCTCTCTCTCGCCCAGTCCTCAAGGTGGTATCGCTCAAGGTATCCGGCGAACAAAAACGCGCCCGAAATGTTGATGCCAACCGCGCAGGGCGCACAGTAGCCGCATCTGCGGCAGAAATCCGTGCCAAGCTCCTCTCGAATCCGGTCGATCTCCCGGGTCTCCGCATCCGAAAGCGGCGACTTGTCACTCGCAGCCGCGCAGTTCATATCAATTTCCTCCACCGATGCCATACCGGGGATGACCACGCTCACCGCGGGATTTTGGCAGATAAAACGAAGCGCCAGCGTAGCATTATCGAGCGCGCCGCCTGCCAAGGGCTTCATGCAGATAAAGCCAATGTTTCGCTTTTGGCACTCGGCGATCAGCTCCTCGCCCTGCCGCTCCACAATGTTATAAGGAAACATGATCGTTTCCACAAAATCCAACTCCAGAGCACGCCGAAAGGCCTCCACCGAATGGGCGGTAAGGCCGATGTGGCCGATCTTACCCTTGGCCTTTGCCTCGAGAAGCGCCTCCACAAGGCCGCCCGGCGCGCACGCGGCGTCGATCTGCCCCTCGGGGATGTTATGGATCTGATACAGGTCAATGTAATCGGTGCGAAGCTGACGAAGGCTCTCGTCGATCTCGGCACGCATAGCCTCGGCAGTTCGCGCCATACTCTTGGTTGCCAGCACGAACTTGTCCCGCCGTCCCTCAAGCGCCTTGCCAAGCAGCTCCTCGCTGTTGGTATACAGACGCGCCGTATCGATAAAGTTAATGCCGTGCTCGATCAGACTGTCAATGAGCGCCACCGCGCCCTTCTCGTCCACACGCTGGATCGGAATGCCGCCGAAGCCGACAGCCGAAATTCTAAGACCCGTTTTTCCAAGCACACGGTATTCGATCTTAATCACATCCTTTTTGTTTATTTGCGCTTTTCGCGCTCGCGCGAAAGATTGATCGCACCATCCTGGTAGTATTCCAGGTTCTCAAGGCGCTTTCCCGTACCGATCGCCACACACTCCATCGGCTTGTCCGCCACACGGGCGGGAATGCCCGTGATCTTGGAGATCAGCATATCAAGGCCGCGCAGCATACTGCCGCCGCCCGTCATCACAATGCCGTTTTCCATAATATCGCCCACGAGCTCGGGCGGTGTATGTGCGATCACCGAGCAAATGGCGTCGATCACCGCCGTAATAGGCTCAATAAGCGCCTCCAGCATCTCACGCGAGGACAGACGCACCTTATCAGGCAGACCGGTCTTGACGTTTCTGCCGTTGTATTCGCCGATCAATTCCTTGTCGTGCTCATACACCGTGCCGATCCGGCACTTGATCTGCTCTGCCGTTGTTTCACCAATCAAAATATCATATCGGGTTCGCGTATAGCGCATGATGGCTTGATCAAACTTGTCACCCGCGATCTTGATGGATTCCGACACCACGACCTCGTCCAGCGAGATCACCGCGATATCGGTGGTTCCACCGCCGATGTCCACGACCATTTGGCCGCTCGGCTTGGAAATATCAAGACCCGCGCCGATCGCCGCCGCCACCGGCTCCTCCACAAGATAGAGCTGGCGCGCACCTGCGCCGGTTGCCGCGTCGATCACGGCACACTCCTCCACCTCGGTAGCACCCGTCGGGATACAAACCATAACGCGGGGCTTAATAAGCGTGCTGCCGCACGCGCGGCGAATGAGGTGATCCACCATCTGAAGCGTGACCTTATATTTGTCAATTACACCCTCACGAAGCGGCCGCACCACCTCAAGGGTGTCAGGCGTTCTTCCTATCATTTTGAGGGCTGCGTGACCGAGCTTTACGATCTCATCGGTATCCTTCTTTACCACAGCAACCGAGGGCTCCCGAAGCACGATACCCCTGCCCTTGACATAGACAAGAATATTCGCCGTACCTAAGTCAATGCCAACGTCATGACTCAAAACGCCGTTTGTGAGCTTGTCCATCAGTTTTCCTGCCATACGTCCTCCTTTCGATTGCCACTTTTTATATATTTATTATACAATATTCATTGTAAAATTGCAACGGTATTTTAAAAAATTTACGTATTCTCTGTCCGGGCCAGACTCAGGCAAACGATGCGACCGCCAAACTTTGCCTCAAAAAGTCGCGCACAGGCCGCAAGGCTTGCACCCGTGGTAACAACATCGTCCACCAAAATCAGGCAGCGGTAGCTTTTATTTATGGCTTTAAAATCGCAGCTTGCCAGCCGAAACGCCTTGTGTGCGTGAGCAAAGCGCGCATCACCGCCCATTCGCTTGTGCTCCTTATCGTGCCTAAGGCCCCGTTCGATCAGAACGGCAAAATCACATCCAAGGCTCTCCGCCATGCCCTTTGCCAACCGCTCCGACTGATCCACGCCGCTTTTCAAAAGGTTTTTTCGCCCACGCGGCACGTATGTCACAAGCACCGATCCCTCACTCGTATAGGTTTCGTCCAGATATCCTTTTAGAAGCGCGGCAAGCTGTCCCGAAAAGAAGCCAAAGACGGCATCGCTGTTTTTCCGCTTCATGCAAAGAATGCATTGTTTGGCTACCGAGTCCCGTTCTTTGTCATATGAGACCATTTTGAGAAGCGCTGACACGCCTGCACGCCTAAGAGGGGACGGCAGACAGCGACACCGCGAGAGCTCCTCGCCACATTTTTTGCAAACGGCAAGCTTGGCATACTCCCATTTGCGCCGACAGGACTCGCAAAGGGCGCGCGACTCGGTATCCAGAATGTGCTCCTGCAAAAATTCGCCGCAGGCCGCGCACCTTGGCGGAAAGAAGAGCGCGCGAAGCACCGAGAGACATTTTTTCTCCACGCTCATTTTCCGGCCGCAAGGTGCATACTAAGCCCCGTATACCGAAGTGCCTGACGATTGTTCTCCACCATCGTGGCGATCACGTCACGCTTACCAACAAGAATGACCATCTTCTGTGCGCGCGTTACCGCCGTATACAGAAGATTTCGTGTCAAAAGCATGGGCGCCGCCGAATACATCGGAATCAACACCACCGGATATTCGCTCCCCTGACTCTTATGCACCGTAATGGCGTAGGCGTGCTCCAGATCCTCCAGCATGGAAAATTCGTAGCTGACCTGGCGGTCGTCAAACAGGATCTCCATGCGCTTGTCCGCCGGGTGAATGCTGAGTATCTCGCCGATGTCGCCGTTGAAAATACCCGCGCCCTTTTGCGAGCCGCGCGTCCACTCGATGTCATA
>JAGAUC010000291.1 GCA_017621015.1 Clostridia bacterium
AGCACTCGTATTTTGGCGCTTTTGTGCGCGCTTGTATTGTTGCTCTCCTCGCTTGCCTCGTGCGGCGGCAAGGCGAAAGCACTGTTGACACTGGACAGCCAAAGCCTCTCGGTCAACACCTATCGCCTGATGCTCTCCATCCGCAAGGGCGAGATGGCGTTTGCCATTTCGCAGGGCTACGGCAACGCCAACAGCGAAAAATTCTGGGGCACGGTGATCGATGACAGCTCCACCACCTACGACGATTACTACACCGCCGAGGTGTTCAATAAGGCGCGAAGCTACCTGGCGGCACTGGCGCTGTTTGACGAGCTGGGGCTCACGCTTCCAAACGCCTACATCAAGGCAGTCGACGAGGAAATGGCCACACTTGTCGCCGAGGACGGCGAGGGCTCAAAGGCCAAGCTCAACAGCATCCTTAGCGAATTTGGCGCCAACTACGACATTCTGCGCGAGTACAAGCTGACGGTCAAAAAGATCGAGTGGCTGATGCTCTCGCTCTACGGCGAGAACGCCTCCAAGGTCTCCGCCACCGTGAAGGATTCCTATTTCAAGGAAAATTACGTGGCCTTCCAGCAGATCCTCCTCTCCAACTTCTACTACCTCTTTGAGACCGACATCTATGGCGACGATGTCTACTATAACAGCGACGGCTCGATCGCCTACGACGTCTCGGCCGGCAACATCAAGCTCATCGACGGAGCGTTTGTCTACCACCGGGAGGACGGCCGCATTGCCTACGATACCGAAAACGGCAAGCGCAAGCCGATCACCGACGAGCAGGGCAACCAGCTGACCGCGCGCTACACGACCGGCGAAATGCTGGACCGCCTGAATCTGGCGATCAACCTTCGCGACACTGCCTCGCAGGGCTCGGCGCCGACCTTCCAAAGGCTCCGCCTTGCGTACACCGACGAGGATCTCAGCGGCGAGGAATACAGCGACACCCTCAGCTATCTGGCCACAAACGTTTCCTACGCCTCGATCTCCACCTCGTGGAGCACGCTGGACACCATTGCCTCAAAGCTTGCCGAGATGGAGATTGGCGAGATCGCCATCGTGCAGACCGATGCGGGTATTCACATCGTTCGCAAATATCTGACCGAAGCAGGCGCTTACGCCGACGAGCGTTACACCCAATGGTTCAGTGACTCGCGCTACCGCATCTACGATTTCAACGCCAACCTGGTAAACGAGCTGCTCACCACGCGCCTTGCCAATTATGAAGCCGCCATCAAGGTCAATACCGACCTCTTGAAGGGCCTCTCCCTCAAGACCTCCCCCTCGAACTTTTATTACAACTAAAAAAAGGAGCCACGTACACGTGGCTCCTTTTTGGCTCAATGATTGTTGAAATGACGGTATGCCGCATCGGCAATCTGGTAGTAGCCCTCCTTGGCGGGATGCAGACCGTTGCTTTGCACCGTCACCGTCTCTCCGCTCCGCGCATGGACCGCCACCCGGGACGTCATCATGCTGTTCTCGGTGTCAAACTGGCCGGCAACGTTCACAAAGGTGACGTTATCGGGTTTTTCGACCGCAAGCTCCTCATACCACCGGTTAAGCTGAAAGACCCATTCCTGCAAGGCCCTAAAATCCGCGTATACACCCGTGGCACCATAATTGTTTGCACACCCGTCAAGTGACGGGATCTGCAAACCCATCAGAGCGATCCGAATGTCGGGATTGAACGCGATCAGATGATCGACCAGCTCTCTTACCTTTGCCTTGTAGCTGCTCTCCGAGCTGCCAACACTGTTCCAACCAAGCAAAATATAGCACCGATGGATGGTCGATATGCCAAGAGCGTCACAGTAGGAGGAAAAATCGACCGCACCGTCCGAAACAAACGGACTTTTTGCCTCCGGCGTTGCCGAGGTATAGACCATGTCGCTCACATCCAGGCCGCCGCTTACGTGAGTCAACGTTCCGCTTGCCGCCAGGGTGCCCGTCCCACTGTACCGCTTGAGCCGTACACGCGTATCCTCGACGGTCTCCAGCTGCCATTTGGTGCCGCTTGCATCTCGATATATGCTTTCCTGATCGTTGTCCGTTTTTGTGTGCGCGCCAACCTCTACCCAGTAATTTGACGTTGAGGCGGCCGTTGAAAGATAGGTGTCCAGCGTCCATCCGCCGTAGCCCTCATACCCCGCCCCGTTCGCAGTGGTTTTGCTTCCCACAAAGGCGATCTGCCTGCGTCCGTCTCCGATCGGCGCGGGATCCCCAAACGCCGTTTGGGCGTCGGTGGCGGTCAGCCTGCGGTAAAATTCGCCAACCCACGCGCCGCCCTCTGTAAGGCTATCGCCTATGCAGAGAACGTTGGTCAGCGTCTCGGGACTTCCGCTTTTTTCCTTTACGGTCAGGGTCGTGCTTCCTTTGTCGATCAGGCGTCCGCCATCGTCACAAATTTCGACCGCAAGGGTGTATGTGCCCGCCTCTCTCGGCGTTACCTCAAACTTGCGTCCCCACGCCTTTCCGATCGGACAGGTGACGCGGATGTTATAGGCATACGGATCCTTGCAAAGCAAAATCCCCTTGTAAAACAATTCAAAGGTGTCCCCGACAACAAGATCGTAGCTCTTTGGAAGGTGAAGAAGATGTGCTGTCTCGGCGGGCGCGGTTTGTTGCTTGTTTTCGGTCTGGCTGCTCTCCGCTTCCCCATTCGTTTCCGTCGGCGCGGGCGTTGTCTCGGAAATGCTTTCGCTACTGCGAACGTAATCGATCTCCAACGTGGGGGCACCGCAACAAGTCAACAAAACGACGGCAAGCACCGCCATCAAAGCGGCAAAACCTATTTTCCAGTTAATTTTCATACAAAACCTCTTTTTGACATTTAGTGAATGTCATTTTTGATATTATAGCATGATAAAATAAATTTGTCAAGCACTGAATGTCAAAACAAGAGGTGGAATATGTTTAAAAACAAAACCGCAGAGGGGAAAAACAACATCTGCGGAAATCGGATTTATGAGCTGAGAAAAGCACACATTCCTAAAATGTCGCAAAGAATTTTGGCAGAAAAAATGCAATTGCTGGGAATCGACCTTGACAAAAATGCCATCCAGCGAATCGAATGCGGCCAAAGATTTATTACCGATATCGAAATTGTCACCTTTGCCAGGGTCTTTGGCGTTTCCTGCGATAATTTGTTGTCTTATAATGAACAGGAAAACGATTAATTTTCATATAACCAAAAAGCAGGTTGAAGCCACGGCTTCAACCTGCTTTGATTTGTTAAATTGATGTTTATCGGTCTGGCTACGCTTGAACGAAGGTGGCGTGC
>JAGAUC010000292.1 GCA_017621015.1 Clostridia bacterium
CAGACCCATTCTGAAAAAGTTTCCGCCCAGCCTTTTTAAAAAGGCGGGCCGCCGGAGACACGTTTTCCCCCACACGTATCTCTTCGACAAATCAAAATTTGAAGCATGAAAAAGGGCTGAGTGTGACTCAGCCCTTTGGGTTATTTGGAGAGTGCCTCGCGGATCAGCATGTCGACCAGGTTCTCACGGCAGATGCCGTGCTTTTCAATAAGCATGGGGTACATACTGATGCTGGTGAAGCCGGGGAGAGTATTGATCTCGTTGAAGATCACCTCGCCGCTTTTTTTGTCCACAAAGAAGTCCACGCGCGAGAGGCCGCGGCAATCAAGAAGGCGGAAGATACGGATGGCCTTTTCGCGGATCTCGCAGAGCGTAGCCCCGGGAAGATCGGGCGAGGTCTCGGTGCGTGAGGAGGGATTGTTGTACTTGGAATCGTAGTCGTAATAATCGAGGGCGGAGATGACCTCGCCGACCTCGGCCACCGTTTCTCCGCCTGCCTCAAGAACGGCGCATTCCAGCTCACGTGCGTCGATGCCCTCCTCAATGAGGATGCGGTCGTCGTATCTGAGGGCGTTTTCAAGTCCCTCTCGGAGCGAGGAGCGGTCGGTGGCCTTGGTTACGCCGACCGACGAGCCCGAGCGGCAGGGCTTGACAAACACGGGGTAGCCCAGCTTTTGCTCACTTTGTTCGATGAGGTCATCGAGACGGTTCTTGTTGTAGCGCGTGACCAGAACGAAATCGGCCTGGCGGATGCCGGCGGTGGAAACCAGTAGCTTGGTCATGGATTTATCCATAGCGGCGGCCGAGGCGCAAACGCCGCAGCCAACGTAGGGAATGCCCAGCATTTCAAACAGGCCTTGAACGGTGCCGTCCTCGCCAAACCGGCCGTGGAGCACGGGAAAGATCACGTCGATCTCAAGGGGAAGGAGCGTACCGTCCTTTTGATAAAGGATAGCGTCCGAGGAAAAGAAGATCTCGTATGTCTCGGGCTCGTTTTCCCACTCGCCGCCCGCAATGAGCGACTCGTCTCCGAAATACGCGTACCATTTGCCTGCCTTGGTGATGCCGATGGCGGTTTTTTTATAGGTTTTAGGAATGGAACGAAGGATGGTGGTGGCGGACTTTCGGGAGACCTCGTGCTCGGTCGAGCTGCCGCCGAAAAGCACGCCGACGTGAAGCTGTTTCATATGTTCACCTCTGATAATTTCTACGGTAACAGTATAGCACATTTTTTGTTTTTGGTCAATCGCTTTTCGCTCTTTTTGGCATATTTTCGGGACAGGCCCCATAAGATGTGATAACGTGAGAGCGGTGTTTTTCTTTTGCGCGGAGGTGGAGAAATGGTATGGACGTAAGCTTGATTCTGAAGGTGGCGGGCGTGGGGCTTTTGGTGGCGGTGATCAGCCAGATCCTCAGCAAATACGGGCGCGACGACCAGTCGACCTTCGTGGGGATCGCCGGCATTTTGGTGGTGCTTTCGTTTTTGGTGAGTGAGCTGGGCGAGCTTTTGGAGAGCGTGCGCTCGATCTTTGGGCTGTGATGGGGGCTGCGGAGATCTGTGCGATGGGAATCGCGGTAACACTGATCCTGGCGCTGGTGCGGGGATGGAATCCTGCCTTTGATGTGCCCATGAAGCTGGCGACGGCCATTCTTTTTATCTCGTTGCTGTTGGCTCTCGCTGCGCCGCTTTTGACCTACCTGAGGCGGCTGATGGACACCACGGCGGCCAAGCCCTATGCGGAGATCCTTTTGCGCGCGCTGGGGGTGGCGACGCTGACCGAAGTGGCGGGTGGCATCTGCCGCGAGTGCAAGGAGGGGACGGTGGGCAGTTTTGTGGAGATGGCGGGACGATTGGAGATCCTGATCTTGTGTCTGCCGCTGATGGAGGAGATCCTGGAGAGTGTCCGGGGGCTTTTAAGTCTATGAGGCGCCTTTGGTTTTTGGGTTTGGTCGCGCTGGCGGTCCTGGTGCTTGCTCTGCCGGTGGCGGCAGAGAGTGAGGCGAGTCTCTCGGAGGGCTTTTCCGCGCTTGAGGAGGCGTTACCCGATGACCTGGCATCGCTGCTGCCCGACGGCTTTTTTGATGAGGATGCGCAGGTGCGTGCGGAAGGCGTCAGGCAAGCGAGCCGCTTTTCCTATTTTCTCGGCGTAGTCGGAGACGTATTAAACCTGCATCTTGGGGAGGCACTTTCGCTTTTTGCTTCGCTGCTCGGGCTTTTGCTGATCAGCGCGCTCTCGGAGCGCGTGCGGGGGCTGTTTCGCTCGGATATGCTTCGTTCCGCATTTGCTTTGGCGGTCTCCTGCGCGCTTCTTTCCTGCATCTTTTCGCTTCAATATCGGTTTTTCTCCGATGTGATGGTGTTTTTTGACCGTCTTTCGGTGCTGGTGAACGGTATGATCCCGCTGACGGCGCTTTTGTACGCGATGGGTGGCAACGTGACGACGGCGGTGGTGGGAAATGCGGGGTTTATGATGTTTCTCAACCTTTGCGAAAACTTTTGCACGGTAGCGCTTCGCTCGGCGGTCGGTATCTGCACGGCGCTTGCCGTGTGCTCGGCCTTTACGCCCGGGCTTAATTTTACGGCCATCAGCAATTTTGTCAAGCGCATCTACACCTTTTCCCTTGGATTTCTGATGCTTCTTTTGTCCTTCTCGCTGTCCGTTCAGACGGCGCTGACCGCCTCGGCGGACAGCGTGGCGATGCGCGGCGCCAAAATGCTGGCGGGAAGCGCCATTCCTGTTGTGGGTGGCTCGGTGGGAGAGACCTTAAAAACCGTTTCGGGGAGCGTGGCATTTCTCAAAAGCACCGTCGGTGTGGGCGGCATCGTGCTTTTGGTCTTATTGCTTTTGCCCACCTTTGTCTCGCTTGTTTTGTATCGGCTTTCGCTGATCGCCGCCACCTCGTGTGCGGACTTTTTGGGGTGCTCGCGTGAGTCGAGGCTGCTGTCGGGCTTTGTAACGGTGTATGGCTATCTGCTGGCTTCGGTTTCGATCTGCTCAGTGACCTTTATTTTTTTGCTGACCCTCTTTGTGAGGTGCAGTGTGGCGGTGTGATATGGGTGAGTATATTTTGCGTGTGGTGGGTGCGGCATTTTGCGTGGGGCTCTTAGAGGAGCTTTTGCCGGGAGAGTGTGGGTCCAAGGCCTACGTTCGGTTTTTGACGGGGCTATGCTTGCTGGCCATTCTTATTGCACCGGTCGGTCGTTTTCTCGCGAGTCTTCCCGATGCTCTGGGGGAGCTTTCCTTTCCCGAAGAGGAGCAGGAGAATGCGTACGAGCGCATTTTGCGCGAAAATCTTGGTGAAGCGGTGCGGGAAAAGCTCGCGGAGGCGGTGAAGCAGGATCTTGCCCAGCGCTTCGGGGTGAAAAACGAGCGCACGGAGGTTGGCATTCGGCTGAGTGAGGACGGGGCGCTGGCGGTGTCGCGGCTGATCGTCACGCTGAGGGGGAGCGACATTTTGAAAAATCCGTATGAGATCGAGCAATATTTTTCGGCGCTTTTGTGGTGCGAGTGTTTGGTGAGAGTGGGGTGATGGCTATGAAGAATGAAAAAAAGGCGCTTGGCAAGAAAAGGCTTTTGATCTTGGGGCTGTTGTTTGCTTTGGGGCTTATCCTTGTGTTTTGGGGGAGTGGAGAGAACGACGCCGAGGAGGAGCCGGTGGGCGTGATGAGTGTGGAGCAATATCGGGCTATGCTCAGCGAGGAGATCGCCGCTCTTTGCCGTGGTGTGAGGGGCGTGGGACAGGTGACGGTGCTGGTCAATTTTGCGGGCGGCTATGAATACGTTTATGCGCGCGATGCGGACGGTGACTGTGTGGGCTTTGGAAGCGGAAGCAAAAAGGAGGCGGTGGTGGAAAATATCCTGCCGCCGCCAATCGCAGGCATCGGTATCGTATGCGACGGCGGCGGCAACGCCTCGGTGCGGCAGAGGCTGACTGAGCTTTTGTCGGCGGCGCTCGGAATCGGGGCAAATAAAATTTATATTACCTCATGAAAGAGGAATAATGCAAAGGAAGCTGCCATATATATGTGGTAGTGAGGCGAGGCAGCGGAAGGCGCTGACTCGTTTGAAAGAAAAGCATAGGAGGAAGGCTTTATGGTTATGGAAAGAGAACAGGACAGACCCGTAAGAGGGTTTGTCGGAAGGATCGGAAAGCGCGGTGTGGTGATCGCGGTGGCGGTGGTTTTGATCGGAGCGGCGGTGTTTGCCAACTGGTTCTTGTTTTCGGACAGCAAGGATGGCTTTGACGGATACGATCAGGGAACTGACGTGGGCGGCTCTTTGAATACGGGAACCAATGCAGGTGACAACACCTCGGGTGACGATTATTTTGCTACGATGCAGGTCAGCCGCAAGCGCTCGCGCGACGAGGCACTCCAGGTGCTTCAGTCGGTGGTGGATAACGTGGATGCCGACGAGGCGGTCAAGACCCAGGCGCTGAATGACATCAATCGTCTGGCGCTGGAAATGACGATGGAGAGCAACATCGAGACGCTGGTGATGGGTAAGGGCTTTGAGGATTGTGTGGCGGTGCTGAACGGTGACAGTGCTACCGTGGTCGTTAAGACCCACGGCGAGGGCTTGATGGCCAACCAGATCGCACAGATCAACGAGATCGTTTACGAGCAGTCCAAGATCCTGCCCGTCAACATCAAGATCACCGAGAGATGAAAATGACCCGTGGAACCTAAAAGTTCCACGGGTTTTCTTTGAATTTTGATTTGTCGGAGTGTTTGAATGGCTATGCTTGCACGAACGTTATCGGATGAAAGGCTCCCTCCGGGAGGGAGCTGGCGCCGAGTAGGCGACTGAGGGAGCCCGCGCAGCAGTAGAGTCTGCAAGCACAATGA
>JAGAUC010000293.1 GCA_017621015.1 Clostridia bacterium
CGTGCGGCAATGAGAACCGAGCTTACCAAGCTTCATCAGCGCGTAGGTACCACGTTCGTATACGTAACGCATGACCAGGTCGAGGCTATGACCATGGCAACGAGAATCGTTGTTATGAAGGACGGTCTCATTCAGCAGGTCGACACACCTCAGAACCTTTACGATAGCCCTGTCAACATCTTCGTTGCCGGCTTCATTGGCACGCCCATGATGAACTTCATCAAGGGTAAGCTTGAGAAGAAGGAAGACGACGTATACTTCACCTTTGAGGAGAAGTACTCGGTCAAGCTTCCTGCAGAGAAGGCTAAGAATCCTGCACTTGCTGAGTACATCGGCAAGGACGTTATCGCAGGCCTTCGTCCCGAGTGTATCCACGATACGCCCATGCAGGTTGCCGCCCTTGAGGATAGCGCGATCGAGGCTTACGTTGACGTTACCGAGCTTATGGGTGCGGAGATCCATCTGTACCTGAACATCGGTGAGACCAACCTCATCGCCCGTGTATCCTCTCGCTCCGTTTCTCGCGCAGGCGACACCATCAAGGTTGCTCTCGATACCTCGAGAATGCACATCTTCGATCAGGACACCGAGCGTTGCATCGTTCACTAAGTTTAAAAAAACCAAGGCTCTTGCAAGCAATTGCAAGAGCCTTTTTGTTATCCTGTAATGTTTGAATTTTGCGGCGGACGGTATTGGGATAGGATCCAATGTCGGCAAAGAGCGAGTTCAAATTGATGACCGCCGTTGAAAATGTCGAGATAGAGGCGCGCCTTCGGGTGCCTTTTTTGCATTTCGGAGAAAAAGTCAAGAGATTGCTCAAAGGGAACGATCTCGTCGATCTTGCCGTGGAAGATCTTTACGTTGGCTTTTGCGATGGCGTCGATGTACTTGATCGGCGAGCGGTTAAGAAGCTCCTCCTCGTTATTCCCACAACAGTATTCGACGTGGGGTGCATAGGTCGGCGCCTCATTTTTCCACCGTGCAAGATTGCTGATGGGCGCGAACGCGGCCACCGCGCGGAACACTTCAGGGCAGAATCCCGCCATCAAAAGTGCCATGTGCGCACCGCCGCTGAGACCGATCAAGAAAATTTTCTTCGTATCCACGTTTTCGGTGGAGCAGACGAAATCGATCGCATCCTTGATGTCCTGCTTTGCGTGAAGCGAGCCGCAGGCGAGCGATCCGTTTGGGTTGCCGATGAGATTGGGACCTCGGAATTCGGGCAGAAGCAGATGGAAGTTCTGTTCCTCGGCAAGGGAGAGAAGATAGCGGATCTGATTGCTTCGGTCATGACTCCAGGTGTGAAGCCCCACGATGATCGGTCGCGGCTCGTTGCTGTCTGCCCGAAAGAAGAGCGAGGGCTGATCTGTGCCATCCAACGTGGATTTGACTGAAATTTCTTCTTGCATCATAAGCCGTTGACCACGCTTTCGGGGCGCTCGCCGCGAAGATAGCGAACGATGTTGTCACCAACCTCCTTGTGGATGGCGTTAACGGCCACGTCGGTATTCCACGCCACGTGCGGCGTGAGTGTTGCGCCGGGAGCGTTGACGAGCCGCTCGTCCAGCGGATTCTTTTCGTCCTCAAAAACGTCAAGTCCAACGCCGGTGATCAGCTTTTCTTCAAGCGCTTCGATAAGCTCGGCTTCGTTGACGATCGCGCCGCGGCTGGTGTTGATGAGGATGGCTGAGCGCTTCATTTTTGCAAAAAGCTCCTTGCCGAACATATGGCGCGTGCTGTCATTCAGCGGCAGATGGAGTGAAACGAAATCCGATGCCGCTAAAAGCTCATGGAGCGAGGCTCTTTGCGCGCCGTATTCTTCGAGGGTCTCATCGGATACGTAAGGGTCGTAAACCAAGGGCTTCATGTCAAGCGCATTCGTGCGCTTGCAGACCGCCTTGCCGATGTTGCCAAGGCCAACGAACCCGATGGTCTTGCCCGCAAGGCGAAGGAAGGGAGGTGTGCCGCCCGTTCCCCAGCCACCGCTCTTGACGCGGTCATGCATCTTAACGGTGCGCTTGGCGGTGGCGAAGATCAGCGAGAGCGCGTGCTCGGCCACGTCAACGATTCCGTAATTGGGTGCGTTGCAGACGTAGATGCCCTTGTCGGCGGCGGCTTTCAGATCAACGTTGTCATATCCGATGCCGTAGCGAATGATCAGCTTGCATTTTTCAAGCGCACCGATCACGCGCGCGTTCATCTTCGTCGCGGTGAAGAGCACCACCTCGGCGTCGCGGATGTCTGCGATCACATCATCCTCCTCGACCGCCTGCGAGATGACGAATTCAACGTCGGGGAAGGCGGAGAGCGCATCGATCTCGTATTTGTAGCCACTTGTGGATCTGCTTAAAACAACGATCTTTCTCATGCCTTTTACTCCAGACTCATGATGAGCTTGCGCACGTTGCCGGCCTCAACGCTGAGCATGCCGAATTCGGTGCTTACCCAATAAATATTTGCGCCTTCCTTGTGCCACTTCTCAATCATACTGTTGTTTTCCATGAAAATTCCTGCGCTCTTGCCGTGCTCCTTGCTTACGCGGAACACCTTGCGGATCGCCTCGTAATACTCCTCGCCGCGCTGTTCCTTGAAGGTGTTGTAGCCCATGGCGGCGGTGAGGTCGAACGGACCGATGATGACGCCGGCAACCTGGTCGCCGTACTTGGTGAGCATCTCGTCCAAAAGCTCCACGCCGAGGGGGGACTCGATCTGCAAGAAGATCAGACGGTTTTGATTAAACTCGGCAATGGTTTCGCCGGGGCGCATGCAAGCGCGACCACCCACGCCCTTCTTTCCGTAGGGGTGCATACGGATCGAGCGGATGGCGGTTTCGATCTGCTCCATCGATTCGGTGCGCGGAAGAAGAATGCCGTCTGCACCCATGTCGATGCACTTGGAGATGCAATGATATTCGCAATCCTGAATGCGCGCGATCAGGGGAATGTCCACGATACGGCACATCTGAGCCATGTCGCCGATGTTTTCAGGATAAAAGCAGCCGTGCTCAAGGTCGATGAGGATAAAGTCGAGACCGCAGCTTTTATAGATGCCGGGCAGGCGGGTATTGTTCCACTCGCAGAGCATGGTGGAATAGATGCGCTCGCGCTTGGCAAGCTTTTCTCTTAAAAGTTCAACACTGTGCATATTTTCTTCCTCCGAAATCTTGACTTTTTTTAAAAAGTAGAGTATGATGATTTTATTATATACAAGAGGAAGATTTTTTTAAATAGAGAAATTTCCTTCAAAATAGCACAATCTTAGCCTATTTTTAACTTTATTAGTGGAGAATCATGGTGGAAAACAAAGAAAAAAAGCATCTGGCGATCGATCGGGTGACGGCACTCAACAGCTTCGATCTGGCGCCCGAGTTTGTGACCGCGAAGAATTCGCACGACGCGTGGGAGTTCGTTTACGTGGACAGCGGGCGGATCGTTTGCCGCGTTGGAGCAAAGGAGCAGCTTCTTTCACAAGGGCAGATGATCTTTCACCGTCCACGCGAGGTGCACAGTACCGCGGTGGGCGGCAAGGGAAGTGCGGCGATCTTTTCGGTGATCTTTGAATGTCCGTCGCCGGCGATGGAGTATTTTGACGGACGTGTGCTGAGCATTCCTGCCGATCTTATGCCGCGGCTCAAGGGCCTGATTCACGAGAGCGGCAGAGCCTATCACGTATCGGATTATCCGCTTGTAGCGCGTGCCGATGCGCCCGTGGGCGCGGAGCAGATCATCCGAAACGATCTGGAAACGCTTTTGCTCCTGCTGATGCGGCAGGGCGGGGTGGAGGCACCTGCGCGCGGCGGCGTGGAAGAGGTCGGAAAGAACCGGCTTTCCGAGGAGATCTGCGAATATCTGAAGGAGCATCTGTGTGAGCGCGTGACGCTTGAGATGCTTTCGGAGCGGTTTCACTTCGGCAAGGTCTATCTTTGCGATGTTTTTAAGCGGAATACGGGAAGCTCGATCCTAAGCTTCCACTTGGATCTGAAGATCGCCGAGGCCAAGTGCCTGCTTCGTGAGACGAGGATGTCGGTGTGGGAGATCGCCGAATTTCTCGGCTTTGAAAGTGCCTCCTATTTCTCGCGCATTTTCAAAAAACGGGTGGGGTATCCGCCGCAAAGCTTCCGAAAAATGCTCATTAACAGCTACGCCGTACGGCGTGAGAGGTGAAAAAGCATTTTGTCTATATTTAATGAAGATTTCTTGTAAAAATATTTGAGAAAAACCGCAAAATCTATTGACAATCGGAGCGGTGAGTGATACAATGATAACAGATAAAAATAAAATATTATTAAGCAAAAAATAAGAAAAATTAAATCAAAACAAAATCCAATTTGCCGAATGACAGGAGGAAAGAAAATGGAAAAGATACGTTTTGGAATCATTGGTTGCGGTCTCATGGGTAAGGAATTCGTGGGCGCGGCCGGAAGATGGTCACATCTGGAGGAGCCGTGTGCAGCCCCGGAGATCGTGGCGATCTGCGACACCAACGAGGCTTCGTTCGATTGGTTTCTCTCGCGTGTGCCCTCGATCAAGTATACCTACACCGATTATAAGGAGCTTCTGAAGAACGACGAGATCGACGCCATTTACTGTGCTGTCCCGCATGTTCTTCACGAAAAGATATACGTGGACATCATCGAAAGCGGCAAGCACTTTATGGGTGAAAAGCCCTTCGGTATGGATATGGCGCAGAATGCGGCTATCGTTGAGGCGGTAAAGCGTCACCCTGAGTCGGTCGTGCGCTGTGCGGGTGAATTTCCGTTCTATCCGGCGGCAAGAATGCTGGTCAACTACGTTAAGGAGGGCAAGTGCGGACGCATCCTTGAGGTCAAATGCGGCCTTTGCCATTCCAGCGATATGAATCCGCAGAAGCCCATCAACTGGAAGCGTATGATCAAGATGAACGGCGAGTACGGATGCATGGGTGACCTTGGTCTGCACGTTGAGCACATTCCGATCCGCCTTGGTTGGATCCCCGACAACGTATGCGCCAAGCTTTCCAATTACGTGACCGAGCGTCCCGACGGAAAGGGAGGCATGGCTCCCTGTGAGACCTGGGACAACGCGGTCCTGCTTTGCGACTCCAAGGACAAGGACGGCAACAAATTCCCCATCACCTTTGAGATGAAGCGTATGCAGCCCGGTGCCACCAACGAATGGTATCTGGAGGTCTACGGTATGGATATGTCGGTCAAGTTCACTACTGCCGATCCCAATGCCTTCTACTTTACCGAGGCGATGGGCACCGAGCAGGCTTGGTGCAAGGTCATTGTCGGCAACAAGCCGCAGTTCAAGACCGCCACAGCCGGTATCTTTGAGTTTGGCTTTGCCGATGCCATTCTGCAGATGTGGGCCTCGTTTATGCACGAGATCGAGGGTCACGAGGTGGAATTCGGCTGTCTGAGACCCGAGGAGACCGTCATTTCTCACAAGCTGCATACTGCGGCGCTGAAGTCCGAAAAAGAAAATGCAATTATAAAGATGTAAGGAGATACAATCATGCTGAAAAACATTTCCCGTTCGCTTGCTGACCTTCTCGGCAAGGAATATATGCAGGCAGTAAAGACCGTTGCCGTAGAGGTGGGCGGTATGGACGAGGCGGAGGCCGACGCCCTGATCAATGAAAAGGTTGACTTTTTCCCCGAGGATTACGTGGCGCGTATGGATGCAATGGCCAAGCGCACGGGCGAGAAGATCGTGGCCTCGTTTGAGGACACACTGGTCGGCGCTCCCACCGATTCCTTCAAGAAGGCGGCGCACAACAATATGGCACCCATCGGTGGTGTTGGTTGCACGCGTATCGGTCAGGACGGCCGCGCGTATCTGATCGCCAAGAGTGAGCACTATCACGCCTCGCTCGGTCACAATTTCCCCGGCTACAAGCTGATCACCAACGCGCGTAAGCTGGGCATTCTGAACGCTACACATAACAATACGCGCGGATACATCACCCGTCTTTGCGAGCGCCGTATCATTGCGGCGGCCAACGGTGTGGATGCCGAGAATGCCGTTGAGAGCGTGCTTGCCTCCACCGAGCCCCGGGTGCTCAACCGTGTTATCAGCCTTGAGACCGGAAGCCTTGCGGTTGAGGCCGGCATCAAGATGATGCTTTCTCGCTTCTACAAGCTGGATGACAGCTTTGAGGCTCCCAAATACGAGGGCAAGATCCCCGTGTTCTTCATTATGGAGGACAATAAGGAGGGACTTACCGCCAACTACCACGGCACCACCATCTTTGCGCAGACTCTGCGCGGTATGTGGCCCACCTTCTATGGCAAGTGCATGGAAAATGAGATCTACAAGATCGTCAGTGTAAAGAAGAACGATATCAAGGACTTTGCCGAAAAGATCAAGACCTACAACAGCGGCAAGTACAAGACCGCCGGCTTCCTGCACGAGATCATTCTGATGAACTATAGCGGTATCCGCCTGACAACCGACTTCCTTCAGGAGGCATATAGGCTTTGCCACGAGAGCGACACGCTTACGCTCAGCGACGAGATCCAGTCCTGTATGTGGTATGACGGCATGTTCCTGTTCCGTCTGTACGGCCTTACGCCCGATTTCGTTATCATCGGTAAGGGCTTCCCGGGCGGCGAGTATGCGGCAAGCAAGGTCATCACGACCGCCAAGGCCGACAGCCTCAACCAGTTCGGCGCCCTTGTTACCAACGGTCAGGAGGAGCTGGCAAGCCTTGCGTACCTCATCACCATGGAATTCTCGGCCGCAAACGGCGACCGCATCCAGGAGATGGGCGACAAGATCGAGGACGCTCTGAAGGCTCTTGCCGCCGAGTATCCCACGCTTCTTGGCAAGCCCGAGGGTCTTGGACACCTTTCGGCCATCCACTTCCACGAGGTAGAGAAGGCGGCCGCCTTCACCAAGATCATGGGTGAGCTTTGCGTGGATATGAGCGCACAGCTTTATAAGGCCGATTGCCCGCCTGCGGTGCTTCTCAAGCTTCCGCTGATTACCGATGAGGTCGTGCTTGACGTGGTCTGCGATCGCGTAAGACAGGGTCTTGAGAGACTTTCCTGACCAGTGGATCCTATGGAAAAAACGTATTGTCTTGCGGTGGACATCGGCGCCTCCAGCGGACGGGTCATGCTCGGCTCGCTTGAGGAGGGCGTGATCGTCACCGAGGAGCTTCACCGCTTCAAAAACGGTGCACAAACCAAAAACGGCCACCTTTGCTGGGACGTGGAGATGATGCTTCGCGAGATCAAATGCGGTATGAAAAAGTGTGCCGAGCGCGGCATTGCCCCAAAGTCGATCGGCATTGACTGCTTTGGTGTCGATTTTGTCCTGATCGATGAGGAGGGAAACGTGCTGGGCGATACCGTGGCCTACCGTGACAAGCGCTCGGTCGGTTATCGCGAAAGCGCACCGCTGAGTCCTGCTGAGATCTTTATGAAAAACGGCTCGCTCGGCTCGTGGTTCAGCTCGGTGTATCAGCTGATGTATCTTCATGAGCACACCGATCTGCTCGATAAGGCCGCGCACTTTATGCACCTGCCCGACTATCTCAATTACCGCCTTTGCGGTGTTGTGGCTAATGAGCTGACCGTTGCACAGACCTCCATGGTTATCAACCCCGAGCGCTGTGAGTTTGACGGCGAGCTCCTTGAGAAAATGAATCTCCCGACAAGAATGTTCGGCCAGCTTTCGCGTCCCGCTTCGGTGGTCGGACGCCTTACCCCCGAGGTTCGGGCTGAGACCGGAATCGACTGCGTGGTGGTACAGCCCTGTGAGCACGATACCGTGTCGGCGATGGCGGCGGTGCCGAGAGGGGAAGGCGAGGAGTGTCTGTTCATCAGCTCGGGCACCTGGTCGATGCTGGGCACCTTTGTCGAGCGTCCGCTCATCAGCGAAAAGGCCATCGAGGCCGGCTATTCCAACATGTACCTCACGCCTACTTGCAATGGTCTGCTTCGCGGCATTACCGGCCTGTGGATGGTGCAGTCCATCAAAAAGGAGCTGGGCGACGCGTACACGTTTGACAAGCTCTGTGAGTTGGCGGAAAATTCCGACTACAAGGATATAATTGATGTGGACGACAAGGCGTTTGTAGCACCCGAGTCTATGATCGGTGCGGTGAGGCAGTATCTTGCCGATTACGGACTCCCCGAGGCAAAGGATATTGGCGACATTATGAACTGTGTCTACCGTAGCCTGGCGACCAAATACGCGGAGAACGTGATTAAGCTGGAAAGGCTTACGGGCAAAAGCTACGATCGCATCTATATCGTGGGCGGCGGATCGAGGGATACTTACCTCAATCGCCTGACGGCCGAGTTTACCGGCAAGCAGGTCTTTGCGGGGCCCACCGAGGCCACGGCGATCGGAAACATTGCCGCACAGCTTACGGCGTGCGGACTTTTTGCCGATCTTAGTGAGGCGACAAAGGCAATTCCCGCGCCTCTGAGAGTGAACTGATGCAAAAAAGGTCATCGGACACTGTCCGATGACCTTTTGCTTTTTTGTTTTAAACCGTAACCACTTCAATGCCGAGTGCGCGGAATTTTTCCGCTTCTGCTTCGGGAGTCTTGGCGTCGGTGATGATCTTGGAGATCTTGCTGAGACAGCCGATGGTGGTGAAGTGGATCTTGCCGATCTTGGTGTGGTCGGCTACAACGATGACCTCGCGCGCACGCTCGATCATGGCAATGTTGATGTCAGTCTCAAAGGGCTGATCGCTGGTAACGCCATTGACGGTATCAATGCCGCAGACCGCCAGAAACAGCTTGTCAATGTTGAATTTTCCGAGCTGGGCAATGGCCTCCACGCCGTAGGTGGAGCCGGTCTCGCCGTTGAAGTTACCGCCGATGAAGACGGTCTTCACGTTGGGGTGCTCCTTGAGCTCGTTGGCAATGTAAATGGAGTTTGTGACCGCACAGAGATTGATGTTCTCGGGCAGATAGCGGGCCACCTGAAGGGTGGTGGTGCCGGCGTAGATGAGCAC
Source organism: Clostridia bacterium (assembly GCA_017621015.1). Classification (GTDB taxonomy): domain Bacteria; phylum Bacillota; class Clostridia; order Oscillospirales; family CAG-272; genus RGIG8775. The sequence goes on from JAGAUC010000293.1 coordinate 8,959, forward strand.
CGCCTCCTCGGGCTTTACGAGCTTGGCGGCATACTTGCCGATCTTTTCCTTTTCCTCAAGATTTTTTATGGTATTGGTCTCAAATTTGTCATTGATTCCGCGTTGCTTGAGAAGTGCCTTTCCAAACTGTCTTGTGATGAGCGAATTGCGCTCCAGAGCGATCAGGTCGTTGCGGACGGTTACCGCCGAAACGCCAAAAAAGTCGCGGATGTAGTTAACATCGAGCACTTTTTCCTCTTGCAGCATTTCGTATAATTTGGCGCGGCGTTCTTCGGTCGTCATCGGGATTCCTCCATTGAAAAATCATAATTTTAATTATTATATCATAAAAAAGAGAAAATGTCAAATTTTTTCTGAATTCTATTGACAACATAAAATCAACTTGATAAAATTCAAATAAGAAATGTCAAGATCTACTGCGGAGGTTTCGATGAAATTCACACACGCGAACGCCCCAACAAATGATTCGTTTTTTTCCGTAGAGGCATTCAAGTCGCCCCGTACCGAATTTTATCCCGCATTTACCTGGACGTGGAGCGACCCGCTTTCGAAGGAGGAGATCAAGCGTCAGCTCGACGAATATGTCGCCAACGGCGTGCGGTTTCTCTATATTCTTCCTCAGCCGAGGAACTTTCGCCCTAACTCGATGCCCACCAACCTTGAGCCGGATTATCTGACCGAGGAATATTTTGAGATGTACCGCCACGCCGCAGAGTACGCCTTGGAAAAGGGAATGCAGCTTTGGCTGTACGATGAAGGCGGTTGGCCGTCGGGAAGTGCTTGCGGCTTGGTGTTGAAAAACAAACCGCACCTTTCGTATCGGCAGATGGACGTGAGAGAAATGCCCTCCCCCTATGAGCCGGGAAGCAATGCCCTGGCGGCCTTCTGCGAGGGTAAGCGCGTTGAGGTCGGCTTTGAAAGTGACAAGCCCATTCTTGAATATTATCACAAAATGAAGAATATGATCTTTCCGAATATCGGAGATGCCGAAACCACCGACGAGTTCATTCGCCTGACTCATGAGGAGTATAAGAAGCATCTCGGGCATCTGTTCGGAAAGGGCATGACGGCGGTCTTTACCGATGAGCCGCACGTCAGCCGCCTCGGCTTCTATCCGGGCTTTGAGGAGAAATTCAAGGAACGCTACGGCTACGATCTGCTTGACCATCTTCCCGAGCTTTTTGCGGATTTCTGGGAGGATCTGGACGAGGCGGGAAAGCAGGTGCGCGTGGACTACCACGATCTGTGGAATGAGGTGTTTGCCGAAAACTTTTTTCTCAAATGCCGCAATTGGTGTCATGAAAACAACCTGCTTTTTACCGGACATCTGGCCGGCGAGCACGTTACGCTGGACCCGAATCAGGCCTTTCACCATATTATGCGATTGCTTCGTTGTATGGATATTCCCGGTATCGATACGATCTGGAGGCAGATCTTTCCGGGACAGAAGAACCACTTTTTTCCGCGCTTTGCGGGGTCGGCGGCGAACCAAACGGGAAACCCCTATGCCGTTTCCGAATCCTTTGCGATCTATGGCGCAGGTCTTACCTTCGAGCAGATGCGCTATGTGATGCTCTATCAGATGTCGCGCGGTATCAATATGATAAATATTATGCAGACTGCATATTCCTATGACGGGTCGGGCAGAAAAGACGCGCGTCCCGGATTTGTGCCCACGCTTCCCACATGGAGACATTTGAAGGATTACTGCGGCTATACGGCGCGTATGTCCTATCTTATGTCGTTGGGCGTGCCCGAAAACCGATGTGCGGTCTATATGCCGATGACCGATATCTGGTCGGGTGGAGAGTATTGCCGTCAGAAGGCGGAGGCCTTTGACCGCGCCGTGTTTGCGCTGGAGGCTCAGCACACGCCCTGTGATATCGTGGATGACGATTTTTTGGAGACGGCGAGCATAGAAAACAGCTCGCTTGTTACCGGTACGGCGGCGTATACCTCTGTTGTGATTCCAAACGGTGTCCACCTTCCCGAGGCGGTACGGAAAACGCTCAACGCCTTTCGTAAGGCAGGCGGCCTTGTGGTTTCGGTAGACGAGGTGTCAAGGATCGAGCGAGGGGCAGAAATCACAGGTGTCAAGGTGAATCTTGCCAAGCGACGTCTTGAAAATGGTATGCTTTATCTTGTTACCAATGAGCATACCGAAACCGA
>JAGAUC010000294.1 GCA_017621015.1 Clostridia bacterium
CCCCGCCGGAGGCACGTTTCCCCCCCGACAAATCAAAATTTGAAGATTATTTTTTGTCGTCGCGATAGCTTCGTTCGAGGGCGGCCTTAAAGAATTCGTCCACGTCAAAGCTCATGCCGGCGGGCTTTTCGCCGCTCTTTTGCGCCTTGGCGGCCTCCACGTCCTCGGGGGTCTTCAGGCCCGAGGCGTACCAGCTCTCCAGGATCTTGTTGGCGTAGCTCAGCGAGGGCTTGGAGGTGGCGTTGACGGTGATCTCGTACGCCATTTCGATCATCGGGAAGTCAAAGCCGTAGGTCTCGGTCCAGGCCGCGATGAACTCCTTTTCCTTGCTTGTCAGCGCGCGCGAGCCAATGCCGAAGATGCTCCGCACGCGTCCCTGCGCCGTTTCCAGCGCCTCGCGGCGGTGCAGATACTCGGTCAGCGCCTGCGTTGAGCGAATGTCGCTGTCATACAGCGAGGTAGCCAGCTTTTCGATGTAGCGCAGATTTTTGCGGTCGTTGCGGCGGCAAAAATCCAAAAGCACCAGCAAAAATTCTTCGTCAAAGCCGAATTCCTCGGCAATGCTGACGAAAATTTTGGTCTCGTTTACGTTGAAGATCTTGCCGAGCATATTCTGTGCCTCGGTGATGAGGTCGGCCAGCTCGGTCTTGGTCTCCAAAAGTGCTGAGAACTCCGCGTCGGTGTAAGCAGGAAGCTCGCTGACCTTGGTTTTTTTGTCGGCGGTCTTGGGCGCGCTCGGCTTTTTTCCTGTCTCTCCCTCCGAGAGATCGACGGCAAGCACACCAAGGCCCGCCAGCGTCGTCAGCGCCTTTTTGGTGCGGTCGCCGGAGAGGCCCGCGCGCTCAGCCAGCGTCGCAAGCGGTGCCGACCAAAGCCCCCGGTCCTGCGCGAGGATCAGAAGAAGGCGAAGCGCCTCGGGGTCGGCCGCAAGGATGGCCTGCTCGGACAGCGAGGGACACACAAAGGGCTTTTCGCCGTACACAAGCTTACTTTCCATGCTTTTCCTCCTCTGAGCAGATGCGGTAGCAGAGCGTCATCAGCGAGTCACCCAGGTGCACGTTCTCAACCACGGCGGCGTCGCCCAGCTCCAGCTCCTGTCCCGTAAAATTCCAAAAGCCCGTAATGCCAAGCTCCAGAAGCGTGGCAGCCGTTTCGGCGGCGGCCTCCTTGGGGAGCGTCAGCACGGCAATGTCGATCTTGTTTTTGCGGCAGAACTCGTCCAGCTCCTGCATTGGATGGACCAAAACGCCGCCCACGTCCTGCCCAATAAACAGCGGATTGACGTCAAACATACCGACCACGTCCACGCCGCGCTTTTCAAACATCGAGCTGCGCACGATGGCGCGTCCGAGGTTGCCTGCGCCCACGATGATGGCGGTCAGCCCTGCGCCTACGCCCAAAAGATCGCAGATCTTGGCGTAAAGATATGTAACGTTGTAGCCGTAGCCCTGCTGACCAAAGCCGCCGAAGCAGTTGAGATCCTGGCGGATCTGCGAGGCGGTAACGCCCATCATTTCGGCAAGCTCGCCCGAGCTTATGCGCGATTTCCCCTCGCGAATGAGAATGCGCAGGTAGCGGAAGTACCGCGGCAGACGCTTGATGACCGACGGCGATACTACGTTTTTGGGGGTTGGTTCCTTTTTAGGCGTGTATTTCATAAAAGAATTCCTTTCTTGATTTTCAAATTTTGATTTATCGGTGTGTTTGAATGGTTATGCTTGCACGAACGTTATCGGATGAAAGGCTCCCTCCGGGAGGGAGCTGGCGCCGAGTAGGCGACTGAGGGAGCCCGCGCAGCAGTAGAGTCTGCAAGCACAATGA
>JAGAUC010000295.1 GCA_017621015.1 Clostridia bacterium
GAAGGCTCCGGAGGAGTGCCGAATCCTTCTTCGACCATATTTAAGACAAAAGACGTCACAACGCTAAAACAATATCCTTCGTTTTTGCCTTTTGTCGCTCATGTAACAGATTTATTCGTTCGAAAGCAAATAATAAACACGAGCCAAAAAAGAATAACGTTCTTGATACTGCTTTTCCGAAAGTTCTTTTTGCTTCATTCCTTTTTCTTTCTTTTGAATAACTCATAGAACCTCCTTTCAGCTCGTTATACGACGACTGCATTTACATTCTGCAAACGAATCAAAATTTGCAAATTCGAGGTTTCCCTTGACAAGAGGGGAGATTTATGTTATGATATATCTATATATGAGGTGAAGAATATGGACGGAAAGAAATACATAGATATTCATAGTCATATACTTTGGGGCTTGGATGACGGTGCGGAAACGCGCGAGGACACGATCGCGATGATGACGCAGGCGTATGAGGACGGCGCGTGTGCGCTCTGCCTCACGCCGCATTACGAGCCGGAAATTTTTGAATACGACACCGAGACCTTGCGTGCGCGGTTTGCCGAGGCACAAGCCTATGCGGCGGAAAATTTCGAGGGCCTTTCCCTTTATCTTGGCAACGAGCTGAGCGTTCGGAACGACGGGGTGGAGTGCATTCGACACGGACGGTGCCTGACTCTTTCGGAGGGGCGGTACGTGCTGATCGACTTTTTCGGTCTGTCGGAGTACGCGCAGATGAGGCGCAGCCTTGAGACCTTTATGTGTGCGGGCTATATTCCCATTGTGGCACATGTGGAACGGTACTCCTTTATGCGCGGCAAGCTTCGCGAGGTGGCCGAGCTTTCGCGTGAGGGTGTGCTTTTTCAGGTCAATTCTCAGTCGCTGATGCGGGCCGAGCGTGCAAGCCTTTCCAAAAAAATGGCAGAAAAGATGCTGGCGCGCGGTCTTGCGGACGTTATTGCGTCGGACGCGCACGATAAATCGGTGCGAACTCCGCGGCTTTCGGAATGCCGTGCTTTTGTGGAAAAGCGATACGGTTCGGACTACGCACAAATGCTTTTCTACACCAATCCAAAAGCAATTTTGAAAAACAAATCCATTCAGGTTTAAGAGAGGAAATGCAAATGACGGAATCGAAAAACAGAGAAGAGATGTCTTTGACACTGTCCGACCTGCTGGGGCTGCTTTGGCGTCGGCTTTGGGCCGTTCTTCTTGCAGCGCTGATCGCCGGAGGCGCTTGCTTTGCCTACAACTATGCAACGTACACCGAAAGATATACGTCCACCGCTAAGATCTACGTGCTCAATTCCGAGGTGATGGAAGGGGCATCAGCTTCAACGACAGCTTACTACTTCCAGCTGGCGCTTACCGTCGTGGAGGACTGTAAGGAGCTGCTTCTCAGCGAAACGGTGCTGGAGCGCGTGGCCGACGAGCTTTCGCTGGATGTTTCTCCGACCTCGCTTCGAAGCATGATCAAGATCGAAAACGAGGAGGATTCCCGAATCCTTATGGTTTCGGTAACCACAGGCAATCCCGAGCTTTCCTGCGACATTGCCAATGCGGTGAGTGAGCAGGGTGTGGATCGCATTCGCGAGATCATGAATGTTAACCAGATGAGCGTGTATGAGCGCGGCAAGGTGTCGCACGTTCCGTCCAACAATGTGGGCTGGGAGATGCCGGTGCTTTTTGGTATGCTGGCGGCGATCCTTGTTTACGGTATTTTCCTGATCTTTATGCTCCTGGATGATAAGATCAGCAGTGCGGATGATGTGGAAGAATATCTGGGACTTACGGTTCTTGGTGACATTCCGCACAAATCGGATAATCCGAGCCGAAAGCGTGGCGCTCGCTATTACGGAAAATACTACGGCAAGTACGTAGGCAAGAATTGAGCGGCGGAGGTGTAGCATGAAGACGATCGTACTGAAGGAAGACAACAAAAAGGATTATTTTGTTACCGAGGCGTACCGCACACTCCGCACCAACATGCAATTTTGCGGCAAGGACGTTCGGGTGGTCGCACTTACAAGCTGCTTTCCCAATGAGGGCAAGACGACCATTGCCATCGAGATCGGAAAGTCGCTGGCGGAGATAGGCAAAAAGGTGCTTTTGATCGATGCGGATCTGCGTAAATCGGTCGTGGTAAGAAAATATACGAGCGAGGCGGGCGTGCTGGGTCTGAGCCAGTTCCTCTCGCAGCAGGCAACCGAGGAGGATGTTCTGTATCATACGCAGTATGAGGGACTGGATATGATCTTTGCCGGTCAGTACCCTCCCAATCCCGTAGAGCTTTTGGGAAGCACCAGCTTTAAGGCATTTCTTGAAAAGAGCAAGGAAGTGTATGACTACATTTTGATCGACACGCCGCCGCTTGGCATGGTTATTGACAGCGCGGTGGTCGCCGGCTTCTGTGACAGCGCCATTATGGTGGTCAATGCCGGAAAGGTGCGCCGCGTGCAGGCGCTTGAGGTCAAGGAGCAGCTGCTTCGAAGCGGTGTCCGCATCCTCGGCGTGGTGCTTAACCACGCGGAGGGCAAAAAGGAGCTTTTCAGCAAGGCCGGGAAGAGCTACAGTCGCCAATATTACAAAACCTACTACCGCTATTCGGGCGGTTCCGGTTCAAGGGAGAACTCCAAATAACAGCAAAAAGCCCGTCTTTTTAGAATTACGGGCTTAAAAATTGTAAAAAAGTTATAAAAAAACGAAAAAACTTGTTGACATTTTGGGCAAAATGTGTTATACTGGGCACACCAAAAGAGAACAAAATGAATTCTGTGCCCCATGGCATGGGAAGAAAGGACCGATATGGAAATAGCTATCATTGCGAACGACTCGAAAAAAGAATTGATGACGCAGTTTTGCATCGCGTACTGTGGGATACTGAGTAAGCATCACCTGTGCGCCACGGGCATTACCGCGAAATATATAAACGAAGCAACCGGTCTTGAAATCGAAAAGCTGCTCAGCGGCGAGCACGGCGGTGAGGAGCAGATCATTTCGCGCTTGGCGTACAACGAGATCGATGTTCTTCTCAATTTCCGTGATACCAAGCCCGGTATCACCTTCAACGAGGTGGAAAACGAGCTGATGCGCATGTGCGATATGTATAACGTACCGGTCGCCACCAATATTGCGACCGCCGAGGTCATCATTCTGGCGCTTGACCGCGGTGACCTTGATTGGCGTGAAATGTTCAATCCGCGTTCGGAGTACAACCGCAAAAAGAGTGCAAAATAAATCCAAAAACAAAAGCAGGGAGTTATCCCTGCTTTTTTGCGCTTCAAATTTTGATTTGTCGAAGAGATACGTGTAGGGGA
>JAGAUC010000296.1 GCA_017621015.1 Clostridia bacterium
AGACCAGCGCGCCGTTGCCGTCGGTCAGCGAGTGGAAGAATTCTACCGCGACACGCCGGCCGTAGACCAGCACACGAAGCGCGCAGGTGCGCATTTCCCTGCCGCTCATATACACCAGCGGATAGCTCTGCTCCTGTCGGATCTCGGGCGGCGTGTCCAGCTGCTGAAGATAATACCAGAAAAGACCGCGTCTAAGGCGCGCGGCGATCGAGGGAAAGCGCTTTACCGTAATGGCAAGCGCCGAGCGCAGAATGTCCACATCGATCTCCTCGCTAAGCGTCACCGACTGGCGGAACACGTTGCTCCAGTTTCGCCGCCTGGCAGCCGGATAGATCTTGGCCGAATTGTCCAGACGCACCCAGCTGAGCACACGCTTTTTCTTTTTTGCCATATCGCGCCCTCCCTTCCCAAAAGATAGTTTAGTATACCATTTTTTCGCCAAAAATGCAACCGTTTTCCCCGATTTCATAAAAAAAGAAGGCATAAGCCTTCTTTTTTAATCAAACAGAACCGCGCCGAAATACGTAACGGTGTTTTGTCCGTTTATGTACTTCATGCCCGCGCTCTTTGCCAGCGCCGAAACGTTGATGCCGTAAGCCTCCAGCGACGCCATAGCCTTGTCGGGAAAACGGCAGGGCTCGCCGCTCTGCTTGGCGCAGGGCTTGCAAACACCGCAGCCGCCCGCCCCCAGATGCAGCACCCTCTTTATGCCCTTTTCCGCGAAAAGCGGTCTGAGGCTCTGCGCCAAGGGGTAGGTGCGCTTTTTGGCCTCGGTCATTCCCTCAAAGTCAAAGCTGTCCTCCAGCTCACTCACCGTCTGATAGACCAGCGCGTAGCGGTAGCCCTTGACCTCGGCCATCAGCGCCTCCGCGTCCCCCACGTCGGGCGGACACATATAGCATTTGCCGTACATACCGCAGGCGTTGGCGGCGCACATATCGCGAAAGACACGATCGGTCTCGATGCTCTTCGCTTCAATAACCGCCGCCTTAAACGCGCCGCGCGCCAGCACCTCGTCCACAAGCTCCGCAAACACCTTATTTTCCATAGAACTCCTCCGACGCCGCAAAAAAGGCGTCAATGTTCTCCCACGGTGTCATCGGCGGGATGTCACAGCCCGAGGAAAGCACGAAATTGGGATATTTGGCACAGCGCTCCAAAAGGCCGAGCGTCTCTGTCCTCACAAGCTCGGGCGTGCCCATACGGAGAACACCCGCGGGGTCGATGTTGCCCATCACCACGGTGTCCGTGGGGACCTTCGGGATGATATCCCGCTCCATATCCATCGCGTTGCCGAAATGGTAGGCCGCACAACCCGTGGTCAGAATGGAATCCAGCATCTTGGGCGCATTGTCGCCGCAGTTGTGGTAAATAACCACAAATCCGTCATCCTGCACCGCCGTGGCGATCCTTTTGACGTAGGGCGAGGAAAATTCCGCCTCAAGCGAGGGCGAAAGCAGACCCGCCACCGGCTCGGCCATAACGATGCCGTTGGCGCCCACCGCCTTGTACGCCTTCGCGTACTCGATCAGAAACGCCGTCGCCTTTTCCAGCACCGCGTGCACCATATCGGGGTCATCGTAACAGTCCATCATAATTTCGGACACGTCCAATAGGCGCGCCGCCAGCGAAAACGGGCCGATCATGCCCGCCAGGACCGGGCGGTCGGTAATGGTCTCCACCGCCTTTCCGATGGCGTCAATGTAGATCTGCGTGCGGCCGCTTCCGATGGGGGGCACCGCAAGTGCCTCTGCCTCGTCCATATCCGAGATCAGCCTTCCCTTGACCGTCGGCACCTCGTCATCCGACACCACCACCGTGGCGCCAAAGCACTCGGCCTCGACCGACAGATCCATAAAGCTGACCGATGCCGCCGCATCGGTGCGGTCGGCCACCGCCTTCATGCCCTTTGCCTGGAGTGCGCTGTCCGAGATCAGCTCACGGACGGTGATGCCCAACAGACTGACACACGGAAACGAGAGCACGGGAATGGGCTTTTTGGCGCCAGCTTCTCCAAGAGAAGCAACCCATTGTTTCATATTGTAATTTGACATAAAGTGTCCTCTCTGTTACATCGAAATTTACGAATAATAAAATGTATATTTTTCCATCGCATCCATAACCGCCTTTACGTTCTCAAGCGGAACTCCGGGATACAGCCCGTATGTCATACAAAGACCGCCCTCGGGCGTCGAGATCTTCGACACCTCCTCGCGGATGAGCGCGTCGATCTGCTCCGGTGTGCCATACGGTGTGATCTGCTGGCGGTCAATGTCGAGATCCACACAGATCCTACCGCGGAATTTCTCAGCGATCCAATCGATGCCGTTCACAAGATCCTGCAGGTTGATGACCGCCACACCGCTGTCGACAAGACCGTCTGCCAGCGTGCGGATGTCACCGTCCGAATGCATATGAATGGGGATCCCCGCCTCGCGCGCCGGCTTCATAATTTTTTCATACGCCGGCTTGATGTAGCGGTAAAACATATCGGGCGAAAGCATCGGCCCGACCTGCATTCCCAGATCCTCCGGATACGCCATATGCGAGCATCCGTTGTCCACAAAATTCTTAACGAGCTTCAGGTTGAACTCAGTCAGCTCCTCGATCAGCTCATCCAGAAGCGGCTCCTCATCCATCATATCGTAAAGGAGATTATCGTATCCGCGAAGGTCGCAAAGCTGAAGGAAGGTGTGTCCGTGCCTAAGCGAGCCGCCAAAGCTTCCACCGCGCGCCTTTACATCCTTCCATTTAGTCTTGAGCTCACACCAATCCACCTCGCGAAGGCCGTCCGTGGTATCGGGGTTCGCCATGTGCCAGGTGGTATGATAGGCACTCCAGTCCGCCAGCGGATGCTCCAGAACCGTTCCGGTAATGCCATTCTCTGACGTATGCCAAACACAGCCCATCGGGTCGGTGTAGGGCGCGTCTGCCAGTGTCCAGGGGGCATATTTTGGCTGCCAATCCGCCGCCGGCCGCTTGAAATATGGAAACAGAACCTTGTGCTCCTCCATCAGATCAAACAGATCCTCCTTGTTGTAATGATGCCAACAAGCCAGGTTGATCACGAAGGACATCGGAATCTGCTCGGGGCGTTCAAAGTTGATAGCCTTTAACCAATTGCTCATTGCCGTTTTCTCCTTAATATTTTCCCAGCTGATGCGCCAGAGCCGCGATCTGCTTCATATTCTCAAGGGACACCGAATTCGGGATGGAGTGGTCGGAGGCAAAAATATAGCCTCCCTTTTCCTTCATCGCAGGGATGATGCGCTCCATCTCGGCCTTCACAAGCTCGATGTTGTCCCACAGCTGCGCGTTGATGCCGCCGTGGAAGGCCAGCGTGTCGCCGTACTGCGCCTTGAGCGTAAAGGGATCCATGCCGGCCTTCACCTCAAGCGGATTGAGCATATCCACGCCCGTTTCCAGAACGTCGGGAAGCAAGGGCTCGATAAATCCACAGGAATGAAGCTCGGCCACCATACCGCGCTCGTGCGCCCAATCCACCGCCTTTTTGTGGAACGGCTTTAAAAGCTCGCGATAAGCTGAGGGCGAGAAGAACGGCGAGCCCTTATAGCCCATGTCGTCCCACCAGAAAATGCCGTCAAATTCATAGCCCGCATCCAATATCTTCTGCGCCTGCTTCAGCGCGGCACAAAGATAGGTATCAAACATATCGGTCACCCATTCGGGCTCCTCGTACATACCAATCAAAAGGTTTTCGGTGCCCACAAAATGGGAATGCGTCACGTCAAAGCCAAACCAAAGACCCAGCTGCAAAAACCGCCCCTCCGCCTTCCACTTCGGGTAGTTTTCCTCCAGCCATTTCCACGGGATGCGATCCTCATGATCGGTGAGAATGGCCTTTTTGGCCTCCTCCCATTTGTCCGAGTCACCGTAATAAAAGTCCAGCACCTCGGGCGTGGAATCCAGCTCGTTAAACACCTTGCGCGTGGCCCCGTAGGCCGTGGTCTCGATGCGATAGCGATCGGTCTGCTCCAAAACCTTCTTTTCAAAGCGCGGAGATACGTCCGGCATGATGCGGATCTGGTGATCAAAGCCGAAATAATCCTCCCACGAAACGCCCTGCGGCATTCCCTCCGCGCGCCACCGCCTGAGCGTGCCCGCCCAGGGGCTGTCCAGCATCGGGATGCGGTCAGCCTCCTTGTGCCGATAGGCACGCAGGATGCGTTCTCGTTCTGTAAGTGTTACCATAAATTTCTCCTTGTGAGGCTCAGGCCTCACCGTAATATCTGTCCAGCACGTCGCTTACTGTCTGCGCCCATTCGATGAGGTTTTCGGGGCGGTGGCCTACGGTGCTGATATCCTTGAGCACGTAGTCATACGGACAGCCGTATTTGATGCAGGTCTTGACCGTGTCCTCGATCTCCCCTCGGACCACCTCGGTGTCGGTCCGGATGGCCACGTAGGCGGGGTTTGGCTTTCTCGCCAGCACGTAGTCGCCGCGAATCTGCTCGGCGCACCTTTCTACGTTTGCCCAAGGCGAGCAGCCGATCTTGCGAAGATTGGGAATGCTTTTCAGCACCTCAATCTTGTCGTCCAGCGGCTCACAGCAGCCGTAATAGGTATAGGTAAAGCGCTCGGCCACCGACTGCAGATAGTCGATCTCAAATTCCTTGAACATATCCGGCGAGATGATGCCGAAGGACTGCGCCATGCTGCGGCACCAGGTAGCCTTAAGACCGCTCTCCGCAAGCCCCGATACCACACCGGGGGTACAGTGTAGCGTGGCCGTAAGGTCCACGTCCAGATTCTTTTCCACAAAATCCAGACGGGCGTGCTCCGCCGCGGTGTAGAATGCTATGATCTTATGGATATACTCGGGGCGGTCGTACAGATCGATCATAATGGGCTCCACACCGCGAAGACGGGCGATCCGATCCCAAGGGGCGTAATACAAATATCCAAAGCCGTACTGACGGATGGGAATGGAGTCACCGAGAAGCTCGGTATACATCTCCATTTTCTGCGCGTCCTTTTCGGGACGAAGCGAGAATTCGGGAAGGTGCATCTTCTCAAATGCAGATTCGTCCTCAAGGACGTCCTCATACTCGTGCGAAACGATGTTATTGGTACCGTCTGTGCGCTTGATCTCCTCCTTCACGTCGATGCCGATGCCCGTGGATACCACGGTACGCGGCACGCGGAAAAAGGGCTCGTAAAGATTATCCGCCTTAAAATGCTTCATGTAGAACAGCGCCTTGCGGAAGAAAAACTCCACGCCGCGCGTGAAATCGCTCTCGCACACACAGGTGAGCTCGCCGTCCATATCCATCTGATACCACGGGATCTCATCAAGCAGTACCGGCGGACGGCCCGGCTTAAGATCATTGGTATCCTTGAATCTTTGAAACATTCTGGCCTGCTTTTCGGTGGTGACCAGCGCCATATACCGCTTTGCCAGCTCGCGGACGGTCTGCTTATCCTTTTCTGCTATCATATTGCCTCCCAATGTTTATCAAAGCTTGATCTTCTTGATCTCCTCGGCGTAATACTGCACCAGCTCAAACTTGGTGCCGGGCATCAGTCTGTGGTCGGGACACGGAATAAAGCCGCCCATAGCCGAAAGGCGCTTCAGCCTCTCCAGCTCGGCATCCACCGCCGCTTTATCCTTGCGAAGCGCGGTCTTATCCATACCACCAACACCCAAAATCTTCTCGCCGTATTTTTTACGTGCCGGCTCAAACTGGTCGCCCCACGTACCGATCTCGATCGGGAACAGGACGTTGACACCGTTTTCGAGCCACGTCGGGATGAGCGCCTCGGTCACGCCGTCGCAGTCCAGCGAAATGATGTCAATGCCGTGCTTGTGGCACAGCTCGTTTCTCTTTTTATAGTGCTTGGCGCACAGCTCGTCAAAGATCTCGGGCGCAAGAAGCGGACCGTTCTTAAAGCAGATGTCCTCCCAGTAGTGGGCAAAATCAAACGGAAGTCCCAGCTCAAGCACCGCCTCGGTGCACTTGTACTGCATCTCGGCATAGGTGTCCACGATGTCGGCAAACAGGTCCTCGTCCTCGTCGTAGATCAGGTAGCTCATACCCAGAACCGTGGCAATGTTTCGGACCTCGCCCATCACGCTGCCGATGTGCAGACCGACCGGAATGTCCTCGGCGTGCTTTTCCGCAAAGACCTGCTTTATACGATCGGCGGCAACGCGCGCCTCGGAAAACTGCATTTTGGGCTTGAAAAGCGTCTCAAACGCCTCTCTGTCCCTAAGTAAATAATCGTCCTCGGACGGAATCGAAACAATGCCGGGCTTGATTTTTTCAATCACGCCGTTTCCGGTCAGAACGCGGCGCGAACCGTCGGGCAGTTCCTCCAGCACCTTGCGCTCAAAGCAAGGGAAAAGCCCCTTGTTGGCGGAAATAACGTTGTACCAGTTGCAGTCCCAGCCGATGATCTTGTCAAGCTCTCGCTGCATCGGTGAGCCATCGACGCGTGCGCCCTTGGCCATCTCCGCCGAGATGTGTCCCAGCGCCGCCCATTCGTCCAAAAGCTCATTCCAATAACCGAAATGCACCGCGGGCATACGGTCGACGCCCTTGTAGTGCAGAATGTTCATGCAACGCTCACGCGTATTCATATCGAGTTCTCCTTATTTATTTACAAAATGCTACTGCCGCATCGGCCGCGCTGGCCGCGTCCACCGTGTAGCCGTCCGCGCCGATCTGCTGACAGAAGCTCTCGCTTACCGGCGCACCGCCGATGAGGATCTTGACCTTGTCGCGGATGCCGGCCGCCTCGGCCGCCTTGACCACGTCAGCCATTACGCCCATTGTGGTAGTGAGAAGCGCGGAGCAGCAGATGACCTGACAGCCCTCGTCGATGGCGGTCTGCACAAAGGTCTCGGGCGCCACGTCGGTACCAAGGTCAACGACCTCAAGTCCCTTGCCCTCCATCATCATCTTGACAAGGTTCTTACCGATATCGTGAAGGTCGCCCTGCACCGTACCGATGCACACCTTGCCCGTAGCCTTGACACCGTTCGCGACAAGGTAGGGCTTAAGCACCTGCACGCCCATATTCATGGCGCGTGCCGCCACAAGCACCTCGGGCACGTACACCTCGTTGTTCTTGAACTTCTCGCCGATGATGCTCATACCGTCCAGAAGCCCCTCATTGAGGATCTGCTCGGGATTGGAGCCCTCGTCGATGGCCTGCTGAACCATCTCCTTCACGATCTTGGCCTTACCCTTCTGCAAATTCTCCGAAATCTCACGCAAAATAATCATAATTTTTTCCTCTCTTTTTGTTGCTTTTTTATCCATCGCCGCGTCAAGTGCGGGTTGTTTCACCTTTTGACGGTACTCATTGGGCGTCATTCCCATACGGGCACCGAAATTTTTGTAGAACGAGGGCAGATCGCGCAGACCGCAGGCCCCCACGATGTCCTCCACGTTGAGGTCGCTCTCACGGAGAAGCTCGCACGCACGCTCAAAGCGCATCTCGCGCAGATGATCCGCAAACCGCTTACCCGTAAGCCTTGTAAAAATACGGCTGAGGTTGGCCGCGCTCACGCCGAAGGTATCGGCGATCGAACGGAGCGTAAGCCCCGCGTCCGCGCAGTTGCTTTGCATCATTCGCATAGCCGTTAGCACGAGATTCCACTCGCCGGGCGAGACCGGCGAGCTGTTTTTGATGGAGCTGTCGATGTATCTCGCCACGTGAATGAGAAGCAAGGAAAGGTTGCTGTAGACCGCATCCTGCCAGGCCTTTCCCTTGTCTCTCAGCTCCTCCTCAATGGCATCGTAGAGCGCGCTGACCCGCTCGGTCATCGCGCGGTTCATCATGGCGTACGCCGTGACCGATCCGTCCTGAAACAGGCCAAAGCAGCCGTGAAGCGCCTCGTCGGTCTCTTTTTGCCCCTCCGAGAATAGGCTCAACCGCCTTACGGTGAGTCCGTCCTCCCTGCTTTCCAAAAAATAGCGGTGAGGAATGCCGGGCGGCGTCACAAAAATGTCCCCCGCCTTGCACGGAATGGCTTGGCCGAGCACCAGATGAATGCCGCTTCCCGCCAGCACCATATCGATCTCCATGGCATCGTGTGCTTTGAGCTCCAGCCACGCGCGCTCGGTGTCATATACCCGTTCGCACGAAAAGATATCGTGCCCGATATTCCACGGTCGGTTCTCGCTCATTTTCCCACTCCTCTCTACCTACTGTCACCCTACTTTTTTATTATACCGACTTTTTTTACCGTTGTAAATATGGTAAACTTGTTTTTTTTCGCCCACCTGAAACAAAACCCTATAAAAGCCTTGCATTCCACCCGAAAATATGATAAAATGAAGCCACCAAACGCGAAGGAGCAAACGTATGAGCTTTGAGATCGTCGATTTTCACACACACCCCTTTCTCACCCCCGATTGCAACATCTGCCGATATAAATATTTCAGCGACCGCATCACCGCGGCGGATACAAGGCGCGACCTTGAGTCGCTCGGCATCACGAGGATCTGCGGCTCGGTCATCGCCCCCTATAATAAGGAGACCCTTTCGTGGGCGGACGTAAGGCGTGCCAATGACATTGCCCTTGAGCTGAAGGCGCTCTACGGCGACTTTTACGAGGTCGGCTTCCACATACACCCCGCCTTTATCCGCGAATCGTGTGAGGAGATCGAGCGTATGCACGGCCTTGGCGTCCGACTGATCGGCGAGCTTTTGCCCTACTTCCATATGTGGCGCGACCTCTCGCTTGACTATGGCTCACGGGAGCTTTCCGAAATTCTTGACGTGGCCGAGGACTACGGGATGATCGTAAGCCTGCACACGCAGGACGAGGAAGGGCTTGACAAAATGGTGCGTGAGCACCCCAACCTCACCGTTGTGGCCGCGCATCCGGGCGAGGCGGCGACCTACGAGCGGCATCTGGCGCGTATGAAGCTCAGCGAAAACTACTACCTCGACCTTTCGGGCTCGGGCGGTCCCCTTCGCTTTGCCAGCACACGAAACGCCATCGATAAGGTGGGCGTGGAGCGCCTGCTATTCGGCTCGGACTATCCGACCTGCCAGGCAGGTATTATGATCGGAAGCATTCTTATGGATTACACGCTGACCGACACCGAAAAGGAATACATCTTCTCCAAAAACGCAAGGCGTCTTTTGAAGTTGGATTAAGGAGAAATCATGAGCAAAATTACCGATTACCGCATCGTTTTGTCCCAAACGCCCAAGGTAAGCGAGCAGCGTGCCGCCTGCTTTTTGCGCGAGAAGATCAAGCTGGTGTGCGGCAAAAAGCTGCCGCTTGTCAGCGACGCCGAGCCGCCCGAGGCGCTTGAGATCGTGGTGGGAGAGACCACCCGCGAGGCGCCGGACGGCGTTGAGGTCACGCGTACGCGCGCCGGCGTCTGGGAATACGTGATGCTCAAAAAGGGCGAGCGGCTGTACCTTTTGGGGCTTGGCACCCCGCCCGCCGCAGAGCCGCCCTACAACACCGCCTACCGCAAGATCGATGACGGTGCCACGGGCACGGTGATGGCGGCGTATCATTTTGTCCAGGATATTCTCGGTTACCCTTTCGTTTACGCCGACCTTGAGGAATTCCCCGAAAGGCCCGACCTCGAAATGCCGCGGACATACGAATACCGCTTCACGCGCGAGGCGCTTGAGGCTCAGCGCCCGAAGCCCCTGGAGGGGGCGGCGCTTTACTCGCTCAACACCGTGGCGCGGCTGGAATGGAACGTGGGGAGCTTCATTGTAAAGACCCGCGCGGGCAAGCTGATCGTCATCGACGGCGGCCACATGGGCGACCTGCCCCGTCTGGTAGAATGCCTGAAATCCATTTCGGGCGAAGAGGTGCCCACCGTTACGGCGTGGCTGTTCTCGCATCTGCACGACGACCACCACGGCGCGTATCTTCGACTGGTGAGAGACGAGGAATGGCAAGGAAAGGTGACCGTCAAGGATGTGTATCACCACTTTTTGCCACGCGAATTCTACACCGACATCACCAAGGAGGCCTCGGCACACTTCGGACCCGAATACGATGCCATTATGAACAGCGACAAGACCTTTGGCGCCACGCTTCACGCCGTAGGGACGGGCGAGCGTATCTCGGTGGACGAGATCGACTTTGACGTGCTTCACGTGCCCGATATTTCCTTTGGCAAGCAAATGAATGTGAACGACTCCAGCGTGGTCTACAAAATGACCTACGATAAGGGACAGAGCGTCATGTTCCTCGGTGACGCCGAGTGGATCGAAAGTAATGACCTCGTGGAAAATCACGCCGACGAGCTGGCATGTGACGTCGTTCAGGTCGGCCACCACGGCTGCGGCAATTGCTCGGAGGAATGCTACCGCCTCATCGGCGCCAAGGCCTACATCTGGCAATGCGGCGAGCGCTTCTGGTATCAGGATTGCGGCGAGGGGCTGAATACCCACAACGTGGGGCTCATCCGCTACCGCACCATGATGAAGCGCTTTGGCATCAAGGACGAGAACGTCTACGTCACACTCGGTGACATCGACTCGCTCCCCCTCCCCATACCTATTCACTAAAATACAAAAAGCTGAGTTCAACTGAACTCAGCTTTTCTTTTTCAAATTTTGATTTGTCGAAGAGAAACGTGGGGCTCTGCCCCATACCCCGCAAGCCTTTAAAAAGGCTTGACCTAAACTCTCACTGCAT
>JAGAUC010000297.1 GCA_017621015.1 Clostridia bacterium
CGTAGGGCTTACCGATGTCGGCAATCATAGCGGAAACCTCAGCCACCTGCTCCAGCGCCTTTTCCATTGGGAATCCTTCAGGGCAATTGCGAGCCTTTCCCGAGCCGAAAACAATGGTCTCAACGCCAAGACGGGCGAGGCGGGAAATGCTTGTTTCAATAAAGGAGCGGATATCGGGACTCTGATTTTCACCTGTCAGTGTGATCTCGGGCAGGAAAAAGCCGTTGGAGGCGAGAACACTTCCGGGGTGTTGCTTGGCGATGGCCAGATGCTTCTTAAAAACCTCGTCGGACATTTCTACCAGTCTTGCATTGTTGACCTCAATATAATCCGCACCTGCCGCAAGTGCCTTTTCCAGATCAGGAAGGGGGGCGCACATTCCGAATTTCATATTCTGTCTCCTTTTCAGTCAAGATATACGGTCTTTCCGGTTTTTGCCGATTCGTAGATGGCGCGGATCAGCTTGACACAGCTTGCGCCGACAGGGGGAAGGACCTCGGGGTCACGGTCGTCGCGCACGGCAAGGATCATATCCTCAACCACGTGTCTGTGACCGTAAAGCTTTTCGGGCTCCAGCTTGCACGCCTCGCGGTTGCCGCGGCGGTAGCGCGCGATCATCATTTCTTCTTCCTCATCCTCGTCCATATCGTCCAGAGGATTTCTCATTTTCCAGGTCTTAAGGGTATCGGCGTCGGCCTCAATGGTACCGTCGGTTCCGTAAATCATGATCTCCGTGGAAATGCCGGGGTAGGCACAGGTGGTGCTGACAAAGGTGGCTGTAGCGCCGCTTTTGAACTTGATGATCGAGGCGGTAAGGTCCTCGGTCTCAATGTCATGATTGTAGATGTTCATTGTGGAGGTGACCGATTCTACCTCGCCCATAAGCCAAGTCATAAGGTCTACCGTGTGAATGGCCTGATTCATAAGAGAGCCGCCGCCGTCCATGCTCCACGTACCATGCCAGGAGCCGTTATCGTAGTATCTTTGATCGCGATACCACTTGACGGCAAACGTGCCGAGCACAAGCTTGCCCAGGCGTCCGTCCTCAATGGCCTTTTTGATGGGATACATATTGAGGTTGTAGCGGTTCTGGAAAACACAGCCGACCTTCCTTCCCGTACGGAGGCGCGCCTCCTCAATGAGGATCGCACGCTCATATGTAATATCCAAAGGCTTCTCCACCAGTACGTGCTTGCCGGCCTCCATGGCACGGACAGCAAAGTCCGTGTGCATAGCGCTGGGAAGACAAATGCTGATGATATCCACTCTCTCATCCTTGATCAGTTCTTCAAAGTCGCGGTACAAGGTGATGCCGCTGTAAAGCGAGGCCGCCTTTTCCAGGCGCTTTTCGTTGATGTCGCAAACGGCAACCAGATCGGCATATTCGGAGGCGGCGGCCGCTTCTGCGTGTGCCATACCGATACCGAGGCCGAGAACAGCGTAGCCCAGTTTTTTAGTCATGACAGTTCTCCTATGTCAAAATTATATTATTAAAACAATTATACCTCAATCCCTTGGGAAAGTCAATGCATATCGGTGTTCTTTCTTTGCATTTCGTGAACTGCATCCGATATTTTTATATTTTTCGAAGAAGAGCGGTTCGCACATTGCCTGAAAGATCGTAACCGATCTCCGCTGTGTATCCGTACTGCGCGGCGAGGGCTTCGAGGTCAGACTGTTGGTCAAAGCCGATTTCAAATAGAATAAAGCCGTTTTCCTTCAAAAGCTTACCGTGATGCTCCAGAATGGCACGGTAAAAGACCAGGCCGTCCTCACCTCCGTCAAGCGCGGCGCGCGGCTCGGCCTTCAGCTCCTTTGCAAGCGAAGGAAGAACCGACGTGCGAATGTAAGGGGGATTGGAAAGGATGGCATCAAATGGCTCCTCACCGTCAAGCGCATCCGATCGAAGAATATCTGCAAGACGAAACGAGAGCCGAGCTTCCACACCGTTGTGACGGGCATTTTTTCTTGCCAATTCCAGTGTTTTTGGGAAAAGGTCGAGCGCCAGCGCTGAGCAATCCTCTCGGTGTCTTAGCGTGGAGATGGCAATGCAGCCGCTTCCTGTGCAAAGATCGGCAAAGCGGGCGCCGTGGGGGAGGGAGACAATAGCCTTTTCCACAAGGATCTCGGTGTCCGCACGGGGGATCAGGCAATTTTCGTCTACGAAATAACTCTCGCCAAAAAAGCCCCATTCACCAAGAATATACTGGAGTGGCTCGCGCCGGACGCGTCGCTTGATCGCCTCTGCCAAGGCAGGACCGGAATAATCCTCGTCGGGAAAGGAGAAAACGTGCGCGCGGTTTGCCATACAGTAGTGCTCCAAAAGAAGTACGGCTTCCGATTCGGCATCTTCAATACTTGCATTCTTCAGACGACATACAATGTCCTTATAAGTCATTCGCTTTCTCCCTTCATTATTTTCTTTGAATATTATAATACCTTTGCTATTCTTTGTCAAGCAAATTTTCCCATCCCGAAAGCGAGAGAGCATATGCGTCATCTTCTGCAGCAAGGGCTTTCATCTCCTCGCACCTGCGTTGGAAATGCCGGGCGAGCGTTTCACGTGCAACCGGACGTGGACAGCCTCGGTATGCTTCCTTCGAAAACGCCGTGATCTTGGGATCATCCGAAAGACCGACAAAGGGAACGCCCATGCAAAAGGCAAGGATCAGCGCGTGAAGACGCGCCGAGACCACAAGCTCCGCACCGCCGATCAATCTTCGGAGCTCCCGTGCAGAGCTTCCTTGATAAACGCCCACGCACTTTCCATGTTTTCTCAGCTTATTCGCCAGTCTTCTGGCGGCAGGTAGATCCTTTGACTTGTCCATTGCGGCAAGAAGGATCGGCTTTTTTGTATTGTTGAAAAAGGCTTCAAAATGTCTTGCTTCCTCCGTACGGACAAACGCAAGAAGATAGCCCTTGCCCTTGGTGGGCGCCGTATGACAAAAGAGAACGGGATCGGAGGAGAGTCGGGTCTTTTCCGTTATGCCAAGAAGCTTTAAAAAGGCATGAGAGGCTTTATCTCTCACCGATATTTGATCTACATTCCGAAGAACACTTTTGCAGAGAGCAAGCTGCAATTTTCCGCGAATCGGTCCGATTCCTGCACCGTATAGCATCGTAGGCGTGCCGAGAAGATGTGCGATCTTCAAAAGAGTAAGATAATAGAGAAGGGAGCGCGTACTGGTCTTATTTTGCAGTAGGGAACCACCACCGAGGACAAGTACCCCTGTGCCGCGAATCGCCTGTATGACCGCACACGGATCAAAGCGATCTACACAGTCAAGCCCGGCATACGTTCGTCCGGAGGGAACCAAAACCGAAAGGCGTGGATCCGGATAGAGCATAGCGGAGCAAGCGGATTGGCTTTTTTGCTTGATTTGAGCGGCCTTTGCCAACAAATGAGAGGATATGGCGGCAAGTGAAAGCTCATCGCCGAGATTGCCGTAGCCATAGTATCCGCAAAGAAGAATATCGCTTGCTCGCGCTTTTTGACGGTCACAAAGCACACGGTGGTATACTTGTAGTGTTTTTTCACCCATTTGCTCGGCGGTATGGTAACGAAGCACCTGCCTTCGACCGTCCTGAGAGGCGCGCAAAACAAGAGAAACATCAGAAAACAATGATAAAATGTCTCTTTTGAGCCGCTTTAATGTTGGCTTTGAATGCCCGCGTGCACAAAAATTTCCTTCCTCGGCAAGTGCAAGCGTATTTCCAAAAGCAAGGCCGAGATATCCCTCGTTACCGCTCAGTATGACGGGAATGCCACAGCTCATCGCCTCCAGTGCCGCGCGGGAAACGCCAATAAAAAGAGAGGCGCTTTGCAGATAGGGAATGACGTTTTGCTTTTGACCCACCGCTCGCACCACGGCTCTGCCGCATACGGTATTGGCCTTTGCGGCAAGCTTTTGAATGCGGTTAAATGCACGTCCTCCGCCAACGATTGTGATGCAAAGCTCGGGAATTTCCCGGGAAAGTGTAGGGGCAAGTTGGCATAGGAGCGAGGCGGTCAACGAGCAATCCGGATCCAGACGGCTAACGGTTACAATATTAAAACAATGATTGCTGTCTCTTTTGGGACAAAAAGCATCGTTGTTTATGCCGTTTTCAATGACAGAAATTTGGTTTGGCTCTATATGAAAATGCTGAGCAAGATGTTTGGCAATATCCGGGCTTACAGCAATGATGTGCTTGGGAAAAAAAGAAAGCATATCCTTGATAGGATCGGGGGCAAAATGGGCATGAGCTGTAAAAACAAACGGAAAGGGAATGGCCGTGAGGAGAAGACGGCAAAGAAAAGCGCTTTGACGGGTGTGTGCGTGTACGATATCGGGCTTTTGCTCTCTGAGAATATGCCAAAGCGTTATAAGGGGGGCTTTCCCGTATGGAACCGTCCGGATTCCTTGCGCAGCAAGCAGATCGGCAATTTTTCCTCCATAAGACAAAATTGTCACAGAGTGTCCCTTTTGAAACAAAAAGCGCGAAAGCTCATAGATGTGAGTTTCCGCGCCTCCGTTTTCCATATGGTCGGCAAGAAGGAGTATCTTCATTTTGTATCCTTATTATTTTGGGATTTAGCGGCCAGATACGTGGCAAGATTGATGACCCTGAGGCCTTGCTTTTCCGCATAACGGCAGGTGTATGCCGTACCGCCCTTTTCCTGCTTCAGATAAGCAATGCAAAGGGAAGCGCCATCTACAAGATCCCGATTTCTTTCGTGCATGCAGGTGGGCGTGTATTTGTCCGCTATGTACCGCTTGCTGTCAGCGAGTGAGAGAATGCGGTGATATTGACGCTTGCTGTCGGCATTCCAGTGCTCGGCCTGCTCGGGACAGGGGAGAATGAGCTCCAGACGGATGTTTCTTCCGTTTTCCTTTTTGGCAAGCACAGCTTCGGCGGCAAGTGTGTCAAAGCCAAGGGCGCCGCCGGCTCTGAAGACAGTATACCCGCCTGTGATCAGATTATCCAAAAGGACATTTAAAAGCTCTCGGATTTCCTTTGGGTTATCTGAGAAGCTTCGGTGTCCCGTGAAGCAACAAATTTTTTGCTCTGCCATTACGCACTCCTTTCGCTGGGATGCAATTATTGTATCACGAATTGTCCAAAAAGAAAAGGGATTTTGTAAA
>JAGAUC010000030.1 GCA_017621015.1 Clostridia bacterium
AAAGTTCCCCCACACGTTCCCCCACCGACAAATCAAAATTTGAAATCACATATAAAGGAGATACATATGGGAAATATTAAGGCAGGATTTGCAAGATTGGATATTACGCCGCCTCTCGGCACGCGTCTTGTGGGCTATTACCGTGTACGCCACGCGGACGGCATTCTCGATCCGCTTCTGGCAACGGCGGTGGCGGTGAGCGACGGTGAGGGCACGGCAGTCATCATCAGCATGGATGTAATCGGCATGAATCAGGTGTCCGTTGACCGCATCCGCCATGGTGTGGCGGAGCAGAACGGCATTCCTATGGAGTCGGTGTTTGTTTGCTGCACGCACACGCACCTCGGCCCGGCGATGAGCGACAGCCATGACGGTCTTGACCCCCAATATGTGGACGGAACCGTTCAGAGGGTGATCGGCGTGGCCAAGATGGCCTTGAACGACATGAAGGACGCGGAAATGTACGTCAACAGCGCCAACACGCCCGTGGAGGTGTCCTTTATCCGCAACTTTATCATGAAGGACGGAAGCTGCGCGACCAATCCCGGCTTCCTCAACCCCGAGATCGATCATCCGCTCGGCGAGTCGGATCAACGCGTGGGCCTTGTGTATTTCAAGCGTGAGGGTGCGCCCGAAATCGCCATCATCAACTTCCAGGTGCATCCCGATGTCATTTCGGGCTGTACCATTTCGGCCGACTATCCGCACTTTGTGCGCGACACCTACGAGGCGGTGATCCCGAACTCGCGCGTTCTGTATATCAACGGCGCGCAGGGCGACTCCAACCACATCAACGTCAAGACCCCCGAGCATATGCTTCGCAAGGGTTACGCGTTCTCCCAGCATATCGGCCGCACCGTTGCGGGCACAGCCATTGCGCTGTATGCCATGGCCGAGAAGGTGGAGGCTTGCCCCGTGGTGGCAAGGCAGATCAACATTGAGGTGCCTTATAACAAGGCCAAGACCCCCGAGGAGCTGAAAAACGCAAAGTACATCAAAATGCTTCACGATACGGGACGCGACGGCGAGATCCCGATCCCCGAGGGACATGGTGCCATGTCGAGAACTACGGCGCTGGCGGCGGCTGAGCGCATCGTGGCGTTGGAAAACGCCCCTGACTATAAGACCCTGCACATTACCGGTGTGCGGCTGGGCGACTTTGCCCTGGTGGGCTTCCCCGGTGAGCCGTTTACCGAGATCGGACGCCTTGTGCGCGAGGCCTCGGATTACAAGATGACCTATATTTCCTGCTGTGCTAACGGCCACGAGGGCTACTACCCCTCGGCGGCAGCCATGGAGGCCGGAAGCTACGAGGCGGCGGCTACCAAGTACTGCAAGAACATTTCCGAAACGCTGGTCGACGCCGGCCGGCAGATGCTTGACGAGCTCAAAAAGTAAGAAATACAATAAAAATAGTAAAATATGCAATTCTGATGGCATTTTTACTGTGTTATAATGAAAAAAAGCCGTGTGGCTTAACATTTCAAAATTAAGGAGATGCATTATGGGAACTCTTAAGGCAGGTTTTGCGAGAATTGACATTACTCCTCCGATCGGCGTGGGGCTGGTTGGCTATTACCGTCTGCGCGAGTCGGTCGGCATTCTCGATCCGCTTCTGGCAACGGCGGTGGCGGTGAGTGACGGCGAGAGCACCGCGGTGATGATGAGCCTGGACCTTATCGGCATCGATCAGGTCACGGTAAACCGCATTCGTTACGGTGTAGCGGAGAAGTGCGGAATTCCGCACGAGGCGGTGTTCGTGGCTTGCACGTACACGCATCTGGCGCACGGTGTGGCTACCAGCTATATCAGGCCCGATGACGCCGAAAAACAAAGGCATGTGGATATGCTGATCGAAAAGGCGATTGGCGTGGCCAAGATGGCCATTTCGGACCTGAAGGACGCGGAGATGTACGTAAACGCGGCCGAAACGCCGGTGGACATTTCCTTTATCCGCCGTTTCCGTATGAAGGATGGCAGTTGTGCGACCAACCCCGGCTGGCTCAATCCCAACATTGACCATGCTCTCGGTGAGCCGGACAAGCGCGTGGCGCTGACCTACTTTAAGCGCGAGGGCGCACCCGAGATCGCCATCATCAATTTCCAGGTGCATCCCGATATGGTTTCGGGTTGTCTGATGTCGGCGGACTATCCGCACTTTGTGCGCTCGACCTACGAGAAGGTCATTCCGGATTCGCTTTGCATGTATATCAACGGTGCTCAGGGTGACACCAACCATATCAACGTCAAGACCCCCGAGCATATGCTTCGCAAGGGCTACGCCATGGCACAGCACGCCGGAAGGACCATCGCCGGCACGGCGATCGCGCTGTATGCGATGGCCGAGAAGATCGAGGGCTGTCCCGTTAAGGGTATGGAGATCAACATCGAGGTGCCCTTTAACAAGGCCGAGACCCCCGAGGAGCTGGCCGAGGCCAAGCATATCAAGATGCTTTACGATGAGAATCGTACGGTGGAGATCCCGATTCCCGAGGGACACGGTGCTATGTCGCGTACCACGGCGATCGCCGGTGCGTGCCGCGCGGTAAGCCTTGAAAACGAGCCCGATCTCAAGACGCTTCGCGTGACGGGTATCCGCGTGGGCGAGTTTGCTCTGGTTGGCTTCCCCGGCGAGCCCTTTACCGAGATCGGCCGACAGGTCAAGGCCTCGTCGGACTATAAGATGACCTACATCGCTTGCTGTGCCAACGGCTACGAGGGCTACTATCCCTCGGCAAGCGCTATGGAGGAGGGCGGCTACGAGGCGGCCGCCTCCAGATACAAAAAGGGTACCGCCGAAAAGCTCATCGAGACCGGCAAGCAGATCCTTAAGGAAATGAAGGACTAAAAAATGAAGTTTATCGGTCTGCTTTTGTTTGCAAAAGAGAACGGTCGCTTTTGAAAACGCTCCGCAAAACTTTCCCCTACAGGCAAAACGGCTACGCTTCTCTCGGAGCCCGAACGATAATGCGAAAACAACGTGTAGTCCGTTATCCGAGTCATTTTGAGACCTTCTCACGCGTGAGAAGGTCTC
>JAGAUC010000298.1 GCA_017621015.1 Clostridia bacterium
CAGACCCATTCTGCAAAAGTTTTCGCCCAGCCTTTTTTAAAAGGCTGGCCGCCGGAGGCACGTTTTCCCCCTAAGCGTCTCTCCCCGACAAATCAAAACAAAAAACACGCCGCGGTGCGGCGTGTTTTTTGGAATCAAAGAGTGACCAGCGTGTTGTTGTCGGCCGACTCGTGGATGGACTGCATGATCTCGGTCAGGTGACGCGCGTAGTCCAGCGAAACCACGTACTCGCCGCCCTTAAGGGTATTGGCGATCATGGTGTAGATCGAATAGTGGTCACCGAAGATCTTGCCCTCAAGAGTGATCTTGGTCTTCTTGGTCTCGGTAGCCGAGCGGTAGACGTTCTTGTCCTCGGCGGCGGGGTACGAGATCTCGTGGATCTCCATCTCGTTACCCTTGACGTAGATGGTGCCCTTGCTTCCCTGCACCACCCAGTTGGGAAGGTAATCGGAGATGATGTTGTGATCGACCTGAACGATGACGCCGCTCTCGGTCACCATGGTGGAGCAGAACATATCGTCGGCGTCACCGGGATTGATGATCTGGCGCTTTTGCGCGTAGACCGACTTGATGGGCTCGCCCACCAGGCACATAGCCTGCTCAACGATGTGCGGACCCCAGTTGTTGAGATAACCGCCAGCGTAAGCCTTGAGGGTCTGCCAGTCGCTTCTCTTACCGAAGGTCATCTGTGCGCGGTATACGCGGAACAGATCACCGATGGTGCCGGCCGCGATCAGCTCCTTGAGCTTGACAACGTCAGCGCCGTCGTGGCAAGGAACGAAGGGCATGACGATGCAGTTGTTTTCCTTTGCCGTACGAATGATATCGTCGGCATCGGCCACCGTGGTAGCCCAGGGCTTGGTGATCAGCACGTTCTTGCCGGCGCGAAGGAAGTCCAGCGCGATGGCGGTGTGCGTGTAGCTGTAGGTCAGAATGATCGCGAAATCGTACGCGTCGCTATCCAGAATGGAGTGGTAGTCGGTGCACTTCTGCGCCTTGGGGAATCTCTTAGAATACTTGTCCAGAGCCTCGGTGTTGACGTCACAAATGACGGTCACCTCAAATTCGGGGTGCTTCTCCAGCACCGGAGCGTGAAGATCGTTGGCGGTACGTCCGCAACCGATCACAGCGGTTTTGATAGCCATACTATGTTCTCCTTTTATTTGTTGAATGTATTTTTGAGCAGCGCCAGAGCCTTTTTCATGCTCTCCACGCCACTTCCGTTTTTGGTTTCAAACGAGACGGTGCCGTCGTAGCCGATCGCCTTCAGGTTGTCAAGCGCGGTCTGCACGTAGTCGCTGTAGCCGTCCTCGGGCAGAATTCTCTCAAGCTCGGCAATGTGGAAGTGCTTAAGGCTTGCGGCATAGGTCTTGATGTCCTCCACGTTATCCTCGTTGGACATCATATGAATGGTGTCACCCAAAAGCTGAATGCGCGGGTGGTTTACCGCCTCGACCACACGCATACCCTCGCCGAGCGTGTGAATGAAGTTGCAGGCCGTGGCGCGAAGCGGCTCGATGACCACGGTGATGTCGTACTTCTCGCACGCGGGCACGATGACCCTTTGGCAAAGCGCCGCCATCTGGGCGTAGCCCATCTCCTCGGTCGTATTTTCGTCAAGCGCACGCGCGGGCGCGCTTCCGAACACCACCTTCTTGGCGCCAAGGCGGGCAAGGCGGGAGAAGGTCTTTTCAAGATATGCCGCCACCTCGTCCTCGTTTACCTCGCTTCCCGTCACGCGGATGGTGCGGGGAAACAGCGCACACGAGCAATCACAGCCAAGCTCCAGCTCCTTTAGCAGTGCCGCCAGCTTTTCAAACTCCTCGTCGGTGAGCGACGCGACCAGCATCGCGCGCATCTCCACAAAGTCAAAGCCCGCCTCCTTGATGGCGCGGATGAGGCCGTAGTCGACCTCGGTCTTCATCGGGGTGGAAAATTCCTTACAAAATCCGTATTTCATACTTACTCCTTCGGTCCGTAAAATCTTAAGACCTTCATGTTTCCGGCAAGCGTAAAGCCCTCGCACGCCGCAGGGACAAAGAACTGGTCGCAGGTGCGGACGGGTGCGCCGTCAAGCGTTCCCTCGCCGCCCAGCACGTACAGGCCGCAAAAGCGTCCATCGCCCTCAAAGCGCTCCTCGCCGTCAAGGTCGATCATCTCCAGCGCGAACATCTCGGTGTCCTCGTAGCCTACAATGGTGCGGCCGCGCTTCTTGAGGCCATGGCGCCGGAGGACCTCCTCGGCCGTCATGCCGTCGTAGTCAAAGCAGTCAAACATTTTCTCAAAGCCGATGCCCTGGTGACACATCTCGTCCGCCACGGGGAGGCCCCTCGGGGTCACGCGCTCGGTGCGAATGGTGTAGTCGGTCGGCTCCTGGATCTCCACGAGAAAACAGCCCGCGCCAATGGCGTGCGGAATGCCGCCCTCAATGAGGAAGGTATCACCCGTTTTGACCTCAAATTTATAAAGACAATCCAGCATCGCGGGAATGTCCTGCTCGTCAAACACCTGCTTCTAGCGCTCACGCGTGATGCCCTCTTTAAAGCCAAAGTAGATGCAAGGCTTTTCCCCATCGATCTCACGGGAATCGATGATATGCCAGCACTCGGTCTTGCCAAACGCCGACCGGAACAGCTCCATTGCCTTCTCGCGCGTAGGATGCACCTGAATGGTCAGACGCTCCGCCGAGTCCAGCAGCTTAAGAAGCACCCCCAGGCTCTCGCCAAAGCGTGCAACGTGCTTCTCGCCGAGCGCCGCTACAGGGTCCTGGTGAAGGATGTCACGAAGCGACCGATCGCTTCCCGAAACCATCGAAAGCCCCTCGACAATGTGCTCTCTGCCGCTGTTGCGCGCCTGCACCGTCGAAAGGATCCATTCCTCGGGAAAATTGTCGTCTGCGCGCTCCTCGCCATGAAGCCTTGCGATCAGGCTTCCACCCGCATACGAGCGCCACGCGCCCGCGCGGTCAAGCTTTATGGGTCTTTTAAGATCGATCATCTGTGCTTATCTTCGTTGGCGAAATCGCGCACCGTGCCCGTGGGTCTGTGGCTGAAGTTCAGGCGCTTGAGTCCCGCTTCCTTGTCGGGCATAAAGTCGATCCACATATAGTGCATGTGGCGGTCACCCGTCACCTCAACGCCATGGTTGGAGCCAAGCGGAATGTGCATGATGATGTTGCCCTTCATGTTGATCTTCTCGTCGTCGATGATGACCTCCATATCGTTCTCGGGGAAGCTGAAGAAGAACTGGTCAAGCATGGGATGTGCGTGAGGTCTTACCAGATCGTAGCCGTAGGACTCCACCGAGCCAATGGTGAATCTCGGAAGCACCTGATGAGGGATCATCATACGGCTGATGGTCTTTTCACTCTTGTTGGGGTCGATGTACTGAATGGAATCCTGATACGGAACCACTACGGGGAACTCGGTCTTGTATTCCTTCAGGTCCTCCTCGTCGCCGGGGGCCTCGTCCCACTGGATCTCCAGGATCTGCACGTCGCTCTTGGCCGAAACCGTAAGCGCCTTGTCGGGCGCGGGAACAAACGTGGTTCTGCCGTCGAACTCGTAAGTCTTGCCGTCCGTGCTATACACCGCATTTCCCTCAATGAGGATCAGAATGTGGTAGTAGCCGCAGGACGCCTCAAACTCACGCGCACTTCCGGCAAGAATGGTGTGATGCACGGGATGCGCGCCGGGGATCTCGCCCTCGCAAAGCTTCAGCGCTCGGTTTTCTTTTACGGTGGTATCCACCTTTTCCATAACTACGTTCATGTTTTGTCTCCTTTTCTATATTGGGCATTTAACTTTTTCGAATTTTGATTTGTCAGTAGGGTTTTGTCTGCTGGGGATACGGTCGCTTTTTGAAAAAAGCTCCGCAAA
>JAGAUC010000031.1 GCA_017621015.1 Clostridia bacterium
ACCAGTTCGGCCACGCGGCCTTCGAGCAGGGCGGCGGTGGTGTCGGCGGCTTCGGTGGCTTTGGCGGTTTTGGCGATTTCGGTGACCTTGGCGACATTTTCGGAAGCTTTTTCGGCGGTGGCTTCGGCGGCTCGTCGAGTGCACGTCGGAACGCGCCCCAGCGCGGTGAGGACGTGGGGGCCAGCGTAAGCATCAGCTTTGAGGAGGCGGCGTTTGGCGTTAAGCGAGACGTTACCTACAACCGTGTGCAAAGGTGTCCTGACTGTAGCGGAAGCGGTGCGGAGAAGGGCTCCAGCCCCGAGACCTGTAGTGCCTGCGGCGGAAGCGGACAGCGGCGTGTGACCCAGCGAATGGGCGGTATGCAGTTCCAGTCCACCGTGACGTGTGACGCTTGCCGCGGCAAGGGTAAGATCATTAAAAATCCCTGCTCCAACTGTCGGGGAACGGGATACATCCGCGTAACCAAGAAGCTGGAGGTCTCCATCCCTGCGGGCATTGACGACGGCGAGCGCATCGCGCTTCGCGGCCAGGGCTGTGACGGAAGAAACGGCGGACCGACGGGTGACCTGATCATCACCGTTCGCGTCAAGCGCCATAATGTCTTTGAGCGTGACGGATACCACATTTACTGTGAGGTCCCCGTGACCATCAGTGAGGCAACACTGGGTGCGGAGATCACTGTACCCACGCTTGAGGGCAACGAAAAATATACCATTCCCGAGGGTACCCAGCACGGAACGCGCTTTACGCTGAAGGGCAAGGGAATTCCGTACGTCAACAGTTCCGGCAGACGCGGTGACCTGATCTTTTCGGTAAACGTGGAGGTCCCGAGAGGCTTGAGTGAAAAGCAAAAAGATCTGCTTCGCGAATTTGCCTCGGCATGCGGAGAAAATAATTATGGAAAGAAAACAGGCTTTTTCAAAAAGCTGTTCGGTTAAAAAGCATGGATAAGGATTATGTATGCGGTGAGCACTCGGACATCAAGGAGTGGCACCAGATAAAGGCAACGGTGAAGCTTCCGGAGCTGGATGATCTTACGGCCATTATGAGCATGCTCAGCAACAATCTGATGATCGAGGATTACAGCGATATTGATCTGAAGACCTGCTACGGCGATCTCATTGACGAATCGATCCTGAACGCCGATAAAACGGTGGCCTCGGTCTCGGTCTTCTTGCCCTGCGAGAAGAACTATAACGAGGCGGTCGATTTTATTCGCGGACGTTGTGAGGAGGAGGGCCTTTCGGCTAAGATCGAGGTCGTCGGCGTCAACGAGGAGGATTGGGCGAACTCCTGGAAGGAGTACTACAAGCCGCTTCACATCGGCAATAAAATCGTCATTGTTCCCGCTTGGGAGCGCTACGAAAAGCAGGAGGACGAGGTCATCGTTACCATGGATCCCGGTATGGCCTTCGGAACGGGAACGCACGAGACCACACGTCTTGTGATCGATCTTTTGGAGCGATATACCGAAAAGGGTGCCTCGGTGCTCGATGTGGGAACCGGTAGCGGAATTTTGGCTATCTGCGCGTCCAAGCTTGGGGCGGGTAAGTGTTATGCTTACGACATCGACCCCGTGGCGGTGCGCGTGGCTAAGGATAATGTGGAGTCCAACGGCTGCGATAACATCGTGTGTGAGCAGTCCGACCTTCTGAAGAGCGTGGAGATGCTTGAGGGTGGCTACGATCTGATCACGGCCAACATTGTGGCGGATATCATCATTCGCATGACCCCCGACGTCGGTCGGTTCATGCATAAGGATACCGTTCTTCTTGCTTCGGGGATTATTTCCGAGCGTGCACACGACGTGATCGGATGCTTTGAGGCCAATGGATTTGCCATTGTCGAGCGTCTTGAGGACAATGGCTGGTGCGCCTTGGCGGTCAAAAAGGCAAAATAAAAAACAAAAAGGGAAATGCTTTGTACGGAGCGTTTCCTTTTTTTGCGTTTGTGAACAAACTGTAAATATCGGTCATTTTGCACAAAAAGCCTTTGACATTTTGGGCATTTTGTAGTATACTAAGAAACACACCAAAAAAACAGAACGGTTGGAGAAGCTATGCCAAAGTTTTTTGTGAGAGGAGAGCAGATCGCCGACGGGCAGATCACGCTGCGCGGCGACGATGCCTTCCATATTTCCCGAGCGCTCCGAATGGCAAAGGGCGAGCATATCACGGTTTGCGATATGCAGGGACAGGAGTATGAATGCGAGTTGACGGATTTCTTACCCGATTCGGTGATTGCCAGCATTCTTTCAAGCCGAAGCGTGGACAACGAGCCACCCAAAAGGATCCATTTGTATCAGGCACTTCCTAAGGGAGACAAGATGGATACCGTCATACAAAAGGCGGTGGAATGCGGTGTTTTTGAGATCCATCTCTTTGAGAGCGAGCGTTGCGTGGTGAAGAGCAAGGGAGATTCCGAGGCGCGGAAGACCGAGCGGCGAAACCGCATCGCGCTGGAGGCGGCCAAGCAATGTGGAAGAGGGTATATCCCCGCCGTGCGTGAGACAGTCGGATTTCGTGAGGCCATTGAGCAGGCGTGCCGTGCCGACATCTGCCTTTTTTGCTATGAAGGCGAAAGCGAAAAAAGTCTTAAGCGAGCCTTGGATGAGAACGGAAAAAATGCGGAGACGCTTTCCATCGTGATCGGAAGTGAGGGTGGATTTTCTGTTTCAGAGGCGACATACGCTGCGGAAATGGGTGCAATCCCGGTCTCACTCGGCAAGCGAATTCTTCGCACCGAGACGGCGGCGGCATTTGTTCTTGGTTGCTTGGTTTACGAATACGAGATGTGATTTTTCGTCAAAAAACATAAAAATTTTTTGAAAATTTGTAAAAAATATTGAAAAACCTATTGAAAAATCACAGAATTTGTAGTAGAATATAGGTCAGAATTAACAATTGGAAATACAATAGATGTAAGGAGATCGGTATGTCTAACAGATTGTTTCAGGGCGTAATTCACCAAATGAAGGATGCGATCGACCGCGTGATCGGTGTCATTGATGAAAATGGCGTCATCATCGCTTGCTCGGAGCTTGTAAGAGTCGGTGAGCTTAAGCAGGGTATCCGTGAGGAGCTGGCATATACTTCGGAGATCTATGTTTCGGACGGTTACACCTATCGCTCCATCAGCGGCGGTATGAAGCCCGAATATACTGTGTTTATCGAGGGCGAGGACAAGGTGGCAGAGAAGATGTCCAAGCTGCTTACCGTTTCGCTTGGTAACATCAAGACTCTGTACGACGAAAAGTACGACAAGGGCTCGTTTATCAAGAATATCATTTTGGACAACATTCTTCCGAGTGATATCTACATCAAGAGCAAGGAGCTGCATTTCAACACCGAGGAGGTTCGTATCGTCTTTTTGATCAAGTTCTACGGAAAGACCGATATGATGCCCTTTGAGATGCTTCAGAATATGTTTCCCGACAAGTCCAAGGACTACGTCATCAGCGTAGGTGAGCGTGATATCGTTCTGGTAAAGGACATCAAGGCGGGAACGGATATCAAGGAGATCGAGAAGATCGCCACCAACATTGCCGACACCATCAACACCGAGTTCTATGCCAAGGTGGCCATCGGTATTTCCACCATCGTGGACAACATCAAGGATCTTGCGCGTGCCTACAAGGAGGCGCAGGTGGCACTTGACGTTGGAAAGGTGTTTGAGACAGAGAAGAATATCATCAGCTACGAGAACCTCGGCATTGGCCGTCTGATCTACCAGCTGCCCACAACACTCTGCGAGATGTTCCTTCAGGAGGTATTCAAGAAGGGAAGCCTTGAGTCTCTGGATCGCGAGACGCTGATGACCATTCAGAGCTTCTTTGAGAATAACCTTAACGTATCGGAGACCTCGCGTAAGCTGTTCGTTCACCGCAACACGCTGGTCTACCGTCTGGAAAAGATCCGCAAGCTGACCGGTCTTGACCTGCGCGAGTTTGAGCACGCCATCACCTTCAAGGTGGCGCTGATGGTTAAGAAGTACTTGAACTCCAAGCCCGGCAAGATATAATTTTTATAGAATTCATAAGCGAAACCGATGCTTTGGCACCTGTTTCGCTTATGTGGTGTAATCTTGATTTTTTTGGATACTCCGGAAAGGAAAATGTATGGTGGAAGAACCAAGAAGCGATAAGGATTCTGCTTCGGAACAGGAGCCGTCAAAATCGCTTTCTTCAAATATTGTCTGGCGCTTTGCTGTCCTGCTGATCGGTGCGGTTCTTTTGGCGGTGCTTGTTACCCATTCGCTTACGGTGAGTCGGTATACCGCAAAGGAGAGCGAGGCGGCCTACCGATTTCGGGTGCTGCAGCAGTATCTGGACGGTGTGGCGTATTACGATTATGATTACGATGCGATGCTTGACGAAGCGATCCGCGCATATGTGGATTCCTCGGGTGATCCGTATACCATGTATTACAATGCGGAGGAGTTTGAGCAGCTGAACCGTGCCAACCGAGGAAACTATGTGGGAATCGGTGTTTCTGCCGAAATGGGAGAGACGGTATATAAAAATAAGACGCTGAAGGTGCTTCGCATTGCGCTGGTGCAAAAGAATTCGCCGGCACAAAAGGCGGGGCTGCTCCGCGGAGACGAGATCGTGGCGATCACGACCGAGGCGGGAACCACACAGGTAAATGACGTTTCGTATTCGGAGGCGTCGGCGCTGATCCGCGGTGAAGTGGGAAGCGAGGTTTCGCTCACGGTTTTGCGCGAGGTGAGTAACGAGCAGGTATTGCTTGATTTTCGGATAACCAGAGAAGCCTTAGTCCTCGAATCGGTGACAGGACGTGTTTTGGACACCGAGGCCACGGTGGGTATTCTTTCCATCACCACCTTTGATCTGACAACCCCCGAGGGGCTGAAAAAGAACATGGATAAGCTGCTGGCAAGCGGAGTGCGTCATTTTGTGATCGACTTGAGAAACAACGGTGGTGGTGACCTGGAATCGGTGATTGCCTGCGCGGGCATGTTTCTTGAGGAAAATCAGGTCATTTTGAGCACCAAGGATAAAAATGGCAAGGAAAAGATATATACCGCGAAGGAGCGCATTCACAGCGGTGAATATGAGCCCTGTACCTTGCGAAAAGAGGACATTGGAAAATATCGCGGCTATTCGTACGCCGTTTTGATCAACGAAAATACGGCAAGCGCCGCTGAGCTTTTGACGGCGGTCTTCCGCGATTATTCGCTGGGCGTTGTTGTCGGCACGGAAAGCTACGGAAAGGGCTCGATGCAGGGGCTGTATTCTCTGGCTCCCATCGGACTTGAGGGCGGCATCCGTGTGACGACCAAGATGTATTTTCCCCCCTGCGGTGAGGGCTATAACGGAACGGGAATCGAGCCGGATATTGCGGTGGAGCTTCCCTGGGATAAGCATTTGGGACTTATTGAGGACAAGGATGATCCCCAGCTTATGAGGGCGATCGATGCCTTGATTTCGGGAAACAGTAAATAAGCGGACCGATAACCCGCATATCAGTTATCTGAGAAACGGAGAGAAGCTATGGCAACCAAAAAGAAAATGCTGTATACGCAGGAAGGCTATGACCTGCTTGTTAAGGAACTGGATTATTTGAAGAAGGAAAAGCGTGAGGAGACCAAGGAGGCGATCGCGGTAGCGCGCTCCTTCGGTGACCTTTCCGAGAACGCCGAGTATGATGAGGCACGTAACGATCAGGCCAAGACCGAGGCGCGCATTGCCGAGCTTGAGGAGCTGATCGAGAACGCACTGATTGTAGACGAGGAAGCCATTGATGCATCGGTAGCCAACATCGGTTCTACCGTGAAGGTTCTGGATGTCGAGGAAAAGGAAGAGATCGAGTACAGCATTGTGGGTTCCATCGAGGCCGATCCGTTTGAGAATAAGATCTCGGACCAGTCTCCCATCGGCAAGGCCCTTGTGGGAAGCCGCGTGGGTGACGTGGTTACCGTCGAGGTGCCGAGTGGCTCGATCAGCCTGAAGATTCTGGAAGTCAGCAGAAAGTAAGAGGGAAAAGCAATGGCAGATATCAATAACGTAAATCTTCCCGAAAATGAGGCAGAGGATTATAACGAGGTGGTAAGGATCCGCCGCCAGAAGCTGAAGGATCTGGTCGATGCCGGCCAGGACCCCTTCCAGAAGGTGAGATTTGATTTTGACACCTATTCCACGCAGATCAAGGAAGATTTGAAAATTACGAAAACAAGGACGTCGTGATCGCGGGCCGTATCATGAGCCGCCGCGATATGGGTAAGGCAAACTTTATCGACGTGGCGGACGGCAAGGGAAGGATCCAGTGCTACATCAAGATCGATGAGGTTGGCGAGGAGGTCTTTGAGCAGTACAAGAAGTGGGACATCGGTGACATTGTCGGTATTCACGGCTTTGCCTTCCGCACCCGTCGCGGTGAGATCTCGGTTCACGTAAAGCAGATCGAGCTTCTCGCTAAGTCGCTTCTGCCCCTGCCTGAGAAGTTCCACGGCCTTACCAATACCGATCTCAGATACCGTCAGAGATACGTGGATCTGATCGTAAACCCCGAGGTCAAGGACACCTTCATCAACCGTAGCCAGATCCTCAAGGAGATCCGTAACTACCTTGACAGTAAGGGCTTCCTTGAGGTTGACACGCCCATTCTCACCCCCTTTGAGATCGGCGCATCGGCCAGACCCTTTGTAACACACCACAATACGCTGGATATGGATATGTACCTGCGTATCGAGACCGAGCTGTACCTCAAGCGTCTGATCGTTGGCGGTATGGACCGCGTTTACGAGGTGGGACGTATCTTCCGTAACGAGGGTATGGACACCAAGCACAACCCCGAGTTTACCACCATCGAGCTGTACCAGGCCTTCACCGATTATAAGGGCATGATGGATCTGGTTGAGGAGCTGTATAAGCTTCTGGCCGAGAAGATCTGCGGTAGACTTGACATTACCTATCAGGGCAAGGAGATCCATATGGGTCAGTGGGAGCGCTTGACCATGGTTGAGGCGGTCAAGAAGTATGCCGGCTGTGACTACTATGAGTGGACATCCGACGAGGATGCGAGAGCGTGCGCCAAGAGGATGCACGTGGAGGTTCCCGAAAACGCATCCAAGGGAACGGTTCTCATTGAGCTGTTTGATGCATATGTTGAAGAAAAGCTGATCCAGCCCACCTTCATTTACGATCATCCCGTGGAGAATAGC
>JAGAUC010000299.1 GCA_017621015.1 Clostridia bacterium
GCAGACCCATTCTGCAAAAGTTTGGTCCACCTTTTTAAAGGTGGCGGGGTTTGGGGCAGAGCCCCACGTCCTCCCCGACAAATCCAATTTTGAAACGATCTCAAGCGTGTTCGATTTCGAAAAAAGCGCGGAGGTTTTGCTCGGTGGCCTCGACCGTTCCCTGAAGGACCGGGGGCTTGCCGCCGCCCTTGGGCAAGAACGCCGCACGGAAGCGCGCCGCGGTCTCTGCAAAGGCAAGCGGATCGACCAGCACAAAGCGGTAGCCGCCCACATCGTCGCCCGAGAAGGCCGCGCAGAGTTGACCCGTTTTTTCCGCAATTCCCGTTGCCAGCACGCGAAGCTCGTTGACCTCAAGCTCCGATTCAAACAAGCAAACTTGTTCCGTTTTTGTCTCAAAAGAGTCAATAAGAGAGCAAATTCGCTCGCGTTTCATCTGCACGATTCGGTATTTTGCCACGCCGAGATCGTCGGCCATTTTTCTCACGCCCTCCACAAGCCGCTCGGGAGGCAAAGACAAAAGCTGAGAAAGCTCGCTTTCCCGATCGTCCTGAATATTGCTGTGCGCAATGGCGTCCAGACCGCATTTCATATGAATGCGCGTGCCGCCCTTGTATCGCATAGCGCTCAACAGGCGGATGCCGCCGACCTCGCCCGTATACTTGACGTGCGGCACACAGCAGGCGCACAGGTCAAGCCCCTCGATCTCCACCAGACGCACGCGCCCCGCGATCTCGCCCTTGGCGCGATAGGAGAGCGTGGCCAGCTCCCCGTCGCTCGGATACAAAATGTTCACCTTACGGTTTTCCGCCACAGCAACGTTTGCAAGGTGCTCAATGTGTCTCAATGTAGACATTTCTATGCACCCATCCAAATCAAGCGTCACATCTTCATGCCCTAAATGAAAGCCAACATTGTTCAGGCCGTACTCCCGATGAAACAGGCCCGTTACAATGTGCTCCCCGGTATGATTTTGCAAATGGCGAAGCCGCCGAAAATAATCGATTTTGCAACAAACAGTCTCATTTGATACAATTTCTTTATCAACAAGGTGCCAAAGCTCCTCCCCATCCTCTCGGACATCGAGCACGTTTGCCCCGCCCAGCGTACCGATATCGGAGGGCTGGCCGCCCGCCTCGGGCGCAAACGCCGTCTGATCGAGAAGCACCCAAACGCCGCCGTCTCTCTCCCGCACGTCAAGCACGCGCGCCTCAAATTCCAGAAGATGGCTGTCGGTATCAAAAAGCCGCTTTGTCATTTCTTTGCCTCCTATGTTTTGTCACAAATTGAAGGTTGTCGGGGGAACGTTTGGGGGAGCTTTTGAAGAAGTACCCCACGCCCCCTCAAAACTTTTTGGGAAAAGGCCCCACGTCTCTCCGATAATTCAAAATTTGAATTCTTTTTACACCAAATTGTACCCCATTTTGGACATAAAGTCAAGTATTTTCAAGAAAGGAAAATTACCGCATATGACCGAGAACATCCGATTTTCTCAAAAAAACCTCAGCACACTTTTGCTCGACCGCAAGCCCTGCGCCCACGCCGAACTGTTCGGCGCAGGCGGAAAAAGCCCCCTTTGGGGCAGCGTTTCGCTTTATTCAACACCGCTGGGTGTGCTTGTCAAGGCCGACTTTGACGGTCTTGGAGCATCGACAGAAGCATATGCCCTCCACCTCCGCTTTGACGGCAAAAGCCATGTCTCCGCCATCCCCTGTTCGCCCGGCGGCAGCTGCCGGTGTCTGACCGCTGCCTTTGCCGTTGAAGATGTGCTGGGAAGCCGCGTTTTGCTGGTTTCCGAGGGCTGCGATCTCCCCCTGGCGCTTGGCAAAATGCATTCGGTATTTTTTTGATTTTTTGTCTGCAATCCCTTGACAAACGAGTCCGTTCACCTTATAATGGCTTTAATGTATTAAAATACATTAAAATCCTTATAACAAGAACGAGGTAAGCGCTATGAACCGATTGCCAAAGACCGCTGTTGATTCCCATCGCCCGATCCCCTTTTACATCATCGATACATCAGATCCGGAGCAGCTCACCTACAAGAAATTCCACGCTGACCTTTCCGATATGAAGCGAAAGGGCTACGGAGGCATCGTGCTGTTCAATGGCAAGCTCGGTGGCTTTGCCAAGGACGGCCCCTATTTCAGCGAGGCCTGGTTCTTTATGGTGGACAACTGCCTCCGTGCCGCTCATGAGCTTGGACTCCGAGTCTGGATCATGGACGACATCGACGCCCCTCCCGGCGACATTGGCGGCCGCATGCAAAAGCTCGCGCCGCACCTGAAGCAAAAGCGAATCGTGTTGAAGGAAAACGACGAGATCGAGGTACAGACGGTCGATTGGGGCTTCCCGGCTTACGAGCCGTTTGAAAGTGCCGAGATCTTCCGCCGCGTGGTCTACGAGGAATACAAGGCCCGCTACGGCCACTATTTCGGCAACACCATCGTCGGAATGTTCTCGGATGCCGACTCGCGCCGCGTCAACTCCAACGTACTGTTTGGGAAGAAGGAAATGCTTGACTACTTCCCCTGGGTCGACGATTTTGGGGAGACCTTTGAAAAGAAATACGGCTACGACATTACCCCCTATCTGCCCTCCATCCTCCGCCGCGAGACGTCGGAGCAAGCGAGAGACTACTGGGAGCACTGCGGCGAAAGATACTACGGCTGGATGGGCTCGGCCTACGAATTCTGTAAAGAAAACGGCCTGGAGTATACCTATCACACCAGCGACTCGGCACCCTTCCGCCTGGAGACCACCTACTTCAACTCGGCCTTTGCCGAGGGCAAGGCCATCGACGCTGCACGCTACTGTGATTGGCCGGGCACCGACCACGAGCGTCTTCAGCTCAACGGTGGCATCTTCCTCCGCCCGGATCTATACAAGGATTACTATGTCATCTGGGGCGGGGACGACAAAAACCGCCGCGTGGAAAACTTCTATGACGTTTACGCCGATCTGCGTGCCAAGCAGGCTCAGTCGAGCGCCTATCTTTATGGCAAGAAGGGCGTGATGTGTGAGATGTTTGCCATGACCGGCTTTAGCGCCACCTACAAGGAATTCCACAACATCGCCGCTTGGCAGATGATGCAGGGTGTCACCTTTATCGTGCTGAACTATTACCGCTACCGTATGCGGGGGCCGCAGAAATACCTGGCCTCGCCTACGTTTGGCAGAACCAGCTACACCGACTTCGATATGAAGGCGTTTAACGACCTTTTGGCTATGGAGGCCGCCCTCTGCGAAACCGGAAGTCTCCGCGTAGACGTGGCACTTCTCGACGCCACCGACTATATCTGGCGCGGCGACGGCGACAGCGTGACCGAGCTGGAGCTGGCCAAGAAAATGAACCATCTGC
>JAGAUC010000300.1 GCA_017621015.1 Clostridia bacterium
TGAAATTTGTGCACACACATGCTGTAAAAGTTTTCGCCCAGCCTTTTTAAAAAGGCTGGTGGGGTGTGGGGCAACGCCCCACATAAAACTCCCCGATAAATCAAAATTTAAAAAATAATCAAAGGATAGATTATGATGAAAACCGAGACGTTAGAAAAAATTGAATTTAAGCATTTCACCTTAGAGGATAAAGCGCGCTACGAGGCGTATCTCGCGGCGGAGACCGGGCGCGGCTGTGAAT
This sequence comes from Clostridia bacterium, assembly GCA_017621015.1. Lineage (GTDB taxonomy): Bacteria > Bacillota > Clostridia > Oscillospirales > CAG-272 > RGIG8775. The sequence continues at coordinate 242 of JAGAUC010000300.1, forward strand.
TTTCCTTTGCCAACCTTTACCTTTGGGGACGGCAAAGCTTTGCCGAGGTGCACGGACACATCGTGCTCTTTTCGCAGTTCAACCGCCGAAGCGTCTATCCCTATCCGCTGGGAGCGGGCGACAAGAAGGCGGCACTTGACGCCATCATTGCCGATGCCGAGGCGCGCGGCATTCCCTGCCGCATCACCGGCCTTAGCGAAACGGCCAAGCAAACGCTCGAGGCCCTTTACCCCGGAAGGTTCCGCTTTCACGCCGACGAGGACTCGTTTGACTACGTGTACGATATCAACGACCTTGCCGACCTCAAGGGCAAAAAATACCACGGCAAGCGCAATCACCTACACCGCTTTGCGGAAAACTACCCGAGCTACCGCGCCGAGCCGATGGACGGGAGCAACATTTCCGCCGCGCGGCAAATGGCAGACCTTTGGTACGAGAAGCGCCTTTCGGAAAACCCTGACGCCGACTTCCATATGGAACGGGCGGCGCTGGAGAGAGCCTTCCGCGACTTTGGTGCGCTCGAAATGGAAGGTATGCTTCTCAAAAACGGCGACGAGGTGCTGGCCATTACGCTGGCAAGCCGCCTCACGACCGACACCTTCGACGTGCATTTTGAAAAGGCACACGCCGACATTCAGGGCGCCTACCCCGCCATCAATTGCGAGTTTGCCAAATATATCCGCGCAAAATATCCAAGCGTCCGCTATCTCGACCGCGAGGAGGATATGGGACTTGAGGGACTCCGCCGCGCCAAGCAAAGCTATTACCCCCACCATATGGTGAAAAAGTACTGGGCGTGTCTTCTGGAGGACGGCTATGATTATTGATGCCCCAAAGCCTGCTCACCGCTATGCGCTTCGCGCCCTTTGGCAGGAAGCCTTTGGCGACTCTGACAAATTTCTCGACACCTTTGAAGTGACTGCCTTTTCGCCTGACCGCTGTCGGTGCATTTCCGAGGGCGAGGAGGTCCTGGCGGCACTTTACTGGTTTGACGTCTCGCTTGACGGTGAGCGCATCGCCTATCTTTACACCGTAGCCACCGCCAAGGCACACCGCGGCCGGGGCCTTTGCCGTCTTCTGATGGAAAACACGCATGCCCACCTTGCCGCCCTCGGCTATAAGGCCGCGCTTCTCGTACCGGGCGAGCCCCACCTCTTTGACTTTTACCAAAGGATGGGTTACCGCGTTTGCAGTCACGTGGACGAATTCGATTGTACCGCCTCGGAGGAAACGATCGAGCTTGGTTCCCTGTGTGTGGAAGAATACGCCACGATTCGCCGAGGCTTTTTACCTCAAAACAGCGTGCTTCAGGAAAAGGAAAACCTTGCCTTTCTCGCCGCAACTGCCTCATTTTATGTAGGCGACGGCTTTGTTTTGGCCGCCGAGCACAAAGGAGATTCTCTTCGAGGGCTCGAGTTGCTGGGGGACACCGAAAAGGCCCCCGCCATTCTTGCCGCCCTCGGCTGTACGACGGGCACCTTTCGCTCCCCCGGGAATCAAAGGCCGTTTGCCATGTGCTATCCTCTTGGGGAAAACGCACTTACCACTCTCTTATATTTCGGCCTGGCTTTTGATTAAAAACACATATTTTTGAACATTTCTCCATTTACAAGAAAATGTAGAAAGTGTATAATGAGGACGTATTCCGACAAGAAAAAGGAGACGCGTATGATCGTAAACGAGTATATTCGAAAATTTGAGGAGCTGGGCCTGGGTCTTTTCGTTCACTTCGGACTTTACAGCGTACACGGAAAGGGCGAGTGGGCTTACAGCCGAAACATCTCTCCCGAGGATTATCAAACGCTCACCGAGCGCTTTTCTCCCGATCCCGATTGGGCACAGCAGTTGGCGCTTGTAGCCAAGTCCGCAGGCTGTCGGTACATTACGCTCACCACAAGACATCACGACGGCTATTCGCTTTTCGACACCTGCGGTCTGAACACCTACGATGCGCCGCATACCATGGGTCGAGATCTTGTGCGCGAATTTGTCGATGCCTGCCGTGAGCAGGGCCTTATCCCCTTCTTTTATCACACACTTCTGGACTGGCACGAGCCAAGCTACCGAGAGAATTTCCCCGAATATCTGAAATATCTTCGTTCAAGCGTAGAGCTGCTGTGTAAAAACTACGGCGAGATCGGCGGCCTTTGGTTTGACGGAATGTGGGACAAAAAGGAGGCCGACTGGGAGGAGGACGAGCTGTACGGACTGATCCGCCGCTACCAGCCAAAGGCCATGATCATCAACAACACCGGACTCTCGGCCGGCGGCAAGCGCGGCCATAAGGAGATCGATGCGCTGACCTTTGAGCGCGGACGTCCGCGGAGAGCTGAGGAGGACGGCGAGGAAAAGCACTTGGCCACCGAAATGTGTCAGGTGTTTGCCAACCATTGGGGCTACGCGGCGCGCGATTTCAACTTCAAATCGCTCCCTGAGATCCTCGGTGATCTTTGCACCTGCCGCCGACACGGGGCCAATCTTCTTTTGAACGTTGGCCCGATGGGCAACGGCAAGCTCCGCGAGCTGGATCGTGCCATGCTGACCACCTTCGGTGAATGGGTGGAGATCCATAAGGAGGCACTCTATTCGGCGCGCCCCACGGACATTGAGGTGGAGGGCAAGGAAAAGGAGTTTCTGCTGAAGGGCGACGGATGCTATTACTTCTTCGCTTACGGCCTTCCCATGAAGGCCAATGTCAACGTCGAGCTGGAGCGTGAGCGCCCCGAATACCAAAATTGCTTTTCCCTTCCCGAAAAAATAAAATCGGTGAAATGGTTGGATAATGGTGAACCGCTTTCCTTCGTGCAGGAGGGGGAGAGGGTCACCTTGACCACTGCGCCGCAGCGCTACGGCGAGCAGCTTGTGATCAAGGTCGCCAGAATCGAAATATAAGCCGAATTTTCAAAAAAAACTTGCATTTGCCTACCGCCTGTGATACAATAAGGTCATCCCAACACGCAAAGGAGAATTTGTATGCCTCTGATCGTAAAACAGATATCCTCTTTGGAAAAGGTACGCTTTGACGATCCGCCGGAGTATGCCGAGATCACCGAAAAAAGGGCACTTCAGGGCGACCGCATCTGCTATCAGATATCCTTTATTGCCGAACGCTTTCAGCTGGCGCGCTTTTCCGTGCGCTCCGAGCTGGCGGACTACGTAACGCTGTATCAGGTACGAGATGTGCCGATGGACCGTCCGATCACCATGAAGGACGTCCCGTTGGACGGCTACATCACTCACACCCCCGGCCTTATGCCCGATATGCTCTTCCCGCTGGCCGAGCACAAGAACGAGACTCTCGTTCAGCATCAGCCAACCACCGTTTGGGTGCGCGTGGACGTGCCGAAGGATTTTGCCCCCGGTAAGTACGAGATCAACATCGACGTTCAGCTCTACGAGTATGAATTTATGTTCCATTATAAGGACATCACCAAGACCATGACCGTCGAGATCGCACCCGCCGAGCTTCCTGAGCAGAAGCTCATTTACACTCGCTGGTTCTACGCCGACTGCATCGCGCAAGCGCACAACGTGCCCATTTACTCCGAGGAGCATTGGGCGCTGATCGAAAACTACATCGCGGCTGCCGCCGACCAGGGACTCAATATGATCCTTGTGCCCACGCACACGCCGCCTCTCAACACCGCCATCGGCGGCTCGCGTCCCTGCGTACAGCTGGTTGACATCGAAAAGAAGGGCGATACGTATGTCTTTGACTGCGCAAAGCTCCGTAGATTTATTGCCATCTGTAAGAGAAACGGCATTGCATACTATGAAATGGCGCATCTCTTCTCGCAATGGGGGGCCGAATTTGCGCCCAACATCCGCGTGACCGAAAACGGAAAGACCGACTATATGTTCGGCTGGCACGTAAAGGCCAACAGCGACGAGTACCGCGACTTCTTAAATCAGTATCTCCCCGCACTGATGCAGGTCATCCGCCAGGAGGGTATCGAGGAGAACACCTACTTCCATCTGTCGGACGAGCCCTCGGACAAAAATCTCGAGCGCTACCAGACCGCACACGATCTGGTCAAGCCTCACATCGGAAAATGCAAGCTGATGGACGCGCTCTCCAAATACGATTTTTACGAGAGAGGCCTTGTCGAATGCCCGGTCACCAACATCGAGCAGATCGGCAAATTCCTGCCCCACAACCTTGAAAATCAATGGATGTACTACTGCGTCGAGCCGCAGGCGGTCTACACAAACAGCTTCATCGCCATGAAGTCCTGCCGCACGCGCATCCTCGGCTACCTGCTTTACAAGTACGACATCAAGGGCTTCCTTCACTGGGGTCTCAATTACTACAATTCCATCAACTCGATGTATGCGATCAATCCTTACATCACCACCTCGGCTGACCGCCGCTATCCCTCGGGCGACGCCTTTACGCTGTACCCCTCTAAGGACGGCGCGTACCACTCGCTCCGCGGTCTCATCACCTACGACGCCCTTTCGGATATGCGCGTTTGCCAGGCTCTTGAGCAAAGGATCGGCCGGGATAAGGTCGTCGAAATGATCGACGCGGCCGCCGGCGGCGAGCTTACCTTCGAAAGCTATCCCGACGGCAACGAGTTCCCCGAGCAGCTCCGTGACGCTATGATCGAAAGGATCGCTTCCCTTTCTTAAACCAAAACGGGTCAAGCCCTAGGACTTGACCCGTTTTTATAAATTGAAGTTTATAGGGGAAATATCGTCTGCTGGGGATACGGTCGCTTTTTGAAAA
>JAGAUC010000301.1 GCA_017621015.1 Clostridia bacterium
AAGCACAACGAGGCCGCGCCCGCACAGCACGAGCTGGCTCCCATCTTTATCACGACCAATCTCGCCGTTGACCAGAATCTCCTGATCATGGAGACCATGAAGCGCGTGGCACAGGAAAACGGACTTAAGTGTCTGCTCCACGAAAAGCCCTTTGAGGGTATCAACGGCTCGGGCAAGCATAACAACTGGTCGCTCTCGACCGACACGGGCAAGAATCTGCTTGACCCCGGAAAGACGCCCGAGGAAAACGCGCAGTTCCTGCTCTTCCTCGCCGCCGTTGTCAAGGCGGTGGACGAATATGCCGCGCTGATGCGCGTGTCGGTAGCATACGCCGGCAACGATCACCGTCTGGGTGCGGCCGAGGCGCCGCCCGCCATCGTTTCCATGTTCCTTGGCGAGGAGCTTGAGGCCGTGATCGACTCGATCGTCGAGGGAACGGCATATAAAGCAAGCCAGGTGGGCATGATGGATCTTGGTGTGCCTACGGTTCCTGTGTTCCGCAAGGACACCACCGACCGCAACCGCACCTCTCCCTTTGCCTTCACGGGAAACAAGTTTGAGTTCCGTATGCTCGGCTCGTCGCAGAATGTCGCGCTGCCCAACATCGTGCTCAATACCGCCGTGGCCGAGGAGCTGATGCAGTTTGCCGACCGTCTGGACAAGGTTGTGGGCAATGAGGCATTTGACAAGGAGGTCGCCGCCATCATCAAGGAGACCTTCCGCGATCACCGCCGTATCATCTTCCGCGGGAACGGCTATTCCGAGGAGTGGGAAAAGGAGGCGGCCGAGCGCGGTCTGCCCAATCTCAAGGACTCGGTTTCCGCTTACAAGTGCTTTGATCTGCCCGAAAACGTGGCGCTGTTCAAGAGCCAGGGCGTTATGACCGACAGCGAGATCTCCGCACGCCGTGAGATCTTCTTTGAGAACTATTCCAAGGTCATCAATATCGAAGCGCTTACCATGCTGGATATGACCATTCACGATATCATTCCCGCGGTCAATCGCTACGTCAAGGAAATCTGCGAGGGCATCGTGGCAAAAAAGCAAGCCGGTTTCCCGGACATCGTTGCCTCGGTAGAAAAAAGTCTGGCTGAGCAGCTCTCCTCTCTCAATCGCAACACGTACCGCTTGATCGCCGACCTGAAAAACGCCGAGACCAAGGCGGCAGCCGAGGTCGACTTTGAAAAGCGAGCCGAGCTTTACCGCGACACCGTCATTCCGCTGATGAAGCGTCTGCGCGCCACGGTGGACGAGATGGAAACGCTCACCGATACCGAGCATTGGCCCTTCCCTACATACGGCGAAATGCTGTTTAGAATTTAAAAACAAACGCGGCTCCGCACAGGCAGAGCCGCGTTTTAAGGAGAAACTATGGCAAAGATTTATAAAAGTGCCGACGAGCTGATCGGCAGAACTCCGCTCTTGGAGCTTTCCCACATCGAAAAGGAAGAAAATCTGGAAGCAAGACTTCTTGCTAAGCTTGAATATTTCAATCCAGCAGGCTCCGTCAAGGACCGAGTGGCCAAGGAAATGCTGGACGACGCCGAGCGGCGCGGGATCCGTACAAAGGGCTCGGTCATCATTGAGCCGACCAGCGGAAACACCGGCATCGGCCTTGCCTCAGTTGCCGCTGCGCGCGGCTATCGTCTGATCATCGTAATGCCCGAGACCATGTCGGTCGAGCGCCGACAGATCATGAAGGCGTACGGTGCCGAGCTTGTGCTGACCGAGGGCGCTAAGGGTATGAGCGGTGCGATCGAAAAGGCAGACGAGCTTTCCCGGGAAATCCCCCATAGCTTTGTGGCGGGACAGTTTGTCAACCCGGCCAATCCCGAGGCACACCGAAAGACTACGGGGCCCGAGATCTGGGAGGACACCGACGGCAAGGTGGACATCTTCGTTGCCGGCGTTGGCACGGGCGGCACGATCACGGGTGTGGGCGAATACCTGAAGTCCAAAAATCCCGCAATCAGGATCGTGGGTGTCGAGCCGAGCACGTCGGCCGTTTTGTCGGGCGGCAAGGCAGGCCCGCACGGTCTCCAGGGAATCGGTGCAGGCTTTGTGCCCGACGTGCTCAACACCGAAATCTACGATGAGATCATCCCTGTAACCACCGACGAGGCTTACGCCATGAGCCGCCGCATCGGCAGGTGCGAGGGAATCCTCGTCGGTATCTCCTCGGGCGCGGCCGCACACGCCGCCCGGCTCCTTGCAAGCCGCCCCGAAAACAAGGGCAAGACCATCGT
>JAGAUC010000302.1 GCA_017621015.1 Clostridia bacterium
GCAGACCCATTCTGCAAAAGTTTGGTCCACCTTTTTAAAGGTGGCGGGGTTTGGGGCAGAGCCCCATGCTCTCTTCGACAAATCAAAAATTGAATATGAAAAAGGCGGGGCCGTACGGCTCCGCCTTGGTTTTGTTTAATAGTCGATGCCCTGGATCCAGAGGAGAGTAAAGCAGGACGACCAGTTGAAGTCGGTGATCGAGTGGGTCCTTTTGCGCCAGTTGGGCTTTTTGAGTGCCTTGTTTTTGCGGTCGCAAAGCCAGGGCGCCACCTTGTCCTCGGGGTCATAGAACTCATAGATCGAGCCGCACTTTTTATACCATTTGAGGACGGTCTCCAGCGTTTTCTCGCGCAAGGTGGCCGCGATCTTGTCATAGCCGTAGCGCTTAAGGCCCAGATATACGAAATAGTTGAGGTTGAGCCAAACGCCGCCGCGCCACATATCGGCGGAATACATCGGATGCTTTTTGGAGACGGTGGCCAGCGGCGTATTTGTCCAGAGGAGACTCGGGTCGGTGAGCGTTTTTACCATCTTTTCTGCCTGCGCCTTTGTCGGCACACCTGCCAGAAGCGGGAAAAAGCTGGAGGGGGTGAGCACCTTTGTCAGCTTGCCGCTCATCAGACGGTCATAGTACACGCCGTCCTCCTCGTCCCACAGAAGCTCGTTCATTTGGCCTTGACGTTTTCGGAGATGTTCATCCATTTTTCGGCGCTTGCGGTGTCACCCAGCTCGGCGTAGATCTTGGAAAGATAGAGCGCGTCGTGCACCATAAAGGCCGAGAAGTCCACGGCGTCCATTTCCTCGGCAAATTCAAAGCGGGGGGAGTTGTCCTGACCCGATTCGCCGCACTTGGATTCGGTATATTCCGGCTCGGTGAACCATTCAAGAAGGCCGTTTTTGTTGGCGTCGCGGTTTTGCATATCCCAGGTCAGATAGCGGTCAAGCGCGCCGACGCATTCCTTCAAAAACGCCCTGTCGCCCGTCTTTTGGTAGACCGACCAAACGCCCCATGCCAGTACCTGCGGCTGGGTCATGTCGGTGACGCCGTCGGGCGTCATGGTGGCTCCGATCAGGCCGTTTTCCTTTTGCATGGAGAATACGGCTCTAAGCGCATCCTTGGCAAGCTCGCCGTTGTAGGTCACGATCGACATGGCGTGAAAGACCGAGTCCCACAGCCACATATGGCGGTGCGGTACGCGGTCGGGCGTGGTCCAGTGGCAGGGAATGTTGCCTGTGGGCGAATAGACGTTGACCTTGTTGACCGCGAGTGCCTTGTAATACAGGCGCTCGTAGCGCTTGTCGCGGCACTTGGGCATATTTTTGAAATAGGTATAACGGGATGCCTTGAGCGCCTCGATGTCGGTGTCCATATAGTGGAAGGCGTCGCCGCGCGCCAGCGACCAGTTGGCCGCGTGGCTGATGACAAACTTATAAAGTCCGTTTTCCATCGGCTTATGGTAGATCGCATAGGCGTTTTGGCCGCGGAACCAAACGTCGATGCCGCGCGTGATGCGGTGACCGTGCTTATATTGGCTTGTGAACACGGGAAGCACGGGGGAGTAGCCCACCAGCACGTCCGCGCTTACAAAGGCAATGTAAAAATCGCCGCTTCCGGTTTTGGCATCCACAAAGTCTCCCGTGACCGCGCGGAAGGATTTTCTGCCCGCGATGGGGAAGGAAAAGCGCACCCATTCGCCGTTCCCGAACTCAAATTCCAGCGGCTTGTGCGTGGTTTTTCCGATAAAGTCGTTATAATAGCGGTTCCGGCCGTCGATGCCCGAAAAGCCGAACAGATGGCCGTAGCCCCAGATGTTGTTCAATTTCATACGATTTCTCCTTTGGTCGTGTTGGTGGACACGGTTGTTGTTTTCATTATAGCACAAACGTGAGCATAAGCAAGTGAGAATCTTATTTTCTTCCGTGCTTTTTTAGCACAAAATGACTTTTCTTTTGACTTGGAAACAACGGGGAATGTTTATATGGGATGGAGGGGTGTTTGATCAAAAATACATTTTTTGCTCCTTTTCTTTGTGCAAAACTCCAAACCTAAAAAACATTTACAAAAAAAGATTTAAGGCGGATTTCGCGTCTTTTGTTTTTGCGAAAAAACACATTTTTGGACTTTTCGGTTTGTGGAAACCGACAAAAAACCGAAACCCCGATAAAAAAACCGAAAAGCCCCTTTACAAGGTGGAGGAGATATGATAAAATGAATTTGTGAAAGTTGCGCTCGGAATGTGGCGCGAGAAAAAGAAAGAAAAGGGGAAAGGAGTAAGATTATGATGAAAGCAACCAATGCGGCAAGAGTCGTTCGCCTGCTTATGGCGACGCTGCTTGTGGCGATCGCCCTGCTTGGCTGTATGCTGACGGCCTCGGCAGATGACCTTACGTGGAATCTGTTGACCGACGTGGACGCTGGCTATACGGTGATCGACATCAACGAAAAGCCGGACGAGCGCGGCAAGGTGTGGCGCGAGGAGTCGGACGAGTTTGGACCGTACATCTACAACGCCAACGGCAGAATGGGCGCTCTCCAGATCAATGACGAGCAGAACATTTTTGGATCGTATCAGACCTTCTCGGTCGAGGGCGACTTCTATTTTGAGTCCTTCCCCACGGGCATCCGTGACGGCAAGTATACGCCCGAGGACCGTCCGTTGTCCTTCATCTGCTGGATCTATAACGATAAGGAAGGCAATGCGACCAACTTTAACGCGATCCGCTTGGACAGCCAGGGATATATTTACACCAATACCACCGGTAGCTCCAAGACCAACGTGCGCGTTCCTGCGGGAAAGTGGGTCAACATTCGCTGTGTATTTACACCCAAGAGTGGCCAGTGTGAGTTATACATTGACGGCGAAAAAGAGCTGGACTTTATGATCGCGGCCTTTGACCACGAGACGCGTGTTTCGGGGGCGATCCGCTATTTTGACTCCTTCTACAGCTACAAGGCCCGTATGAAGAATCTGATCGTTAAGACCGACAGCGATTACGTGATCGGTAAGCGCGTGGAGGAGGCGGCCGACTACGTTGGCTACCAGACCACCAAGGCCGAGGACGATAGCTTCTCGCTCCGCGCGGTGATGGGTGTGAACAGCACCGAGTATAACCGCATCGGCTACGAGGTGCTCATGCTTGAAAAAGACTACAACGACGTTGTGACGGCAAAGTCGATCTCGAACCGCGCCAAGGTGGTTTACGAATCGCTTACCGACGCGGTCGGTACGGTATACAACGTGCAGGAGCAGTTTGGCTACAATTATGCGGCGGCGATCGAGATCACCGATCTTCCCGTGATTCCGGAATACGGCTCGTTTGAGCTTGTGGTGCGCCCGTACGTGCTGGGCATGAACGGTATCCGCATCTACGGAAAGGCAACCATCCTTGTGTACGGTATGGATACCGATGAAAACGGTTATCCCGTGCTTGACCGCAGAGACGACCGCTTCTTCCGCGTAGAGGCAACCGACGATGCGCAGGTGTACAATAACCTGGCGCACGGCACGTCGATCTTTACGGCAGATGCCATTCTTCAGGGAAGAAACAGCGATGAGACCAACATCGACCCGCTTTGCGCCGCTTACTTTAAGTTCACGCTCTCGCCCGAGATGGCCAAGATCGTGGATACGGCATCCTCGGCAAAGCTTTACATCTGTATTCAGAATCTCAGAACCGAAAATCCCACGGTCGTGGTGCAGGGAACTAAGACCGCTTGGGACGAAACGGTATTGAACGCCAAGAACGTGCAGACGCTTGCCTCGATGGAAGAAACGATCGCTGAGGTTGAGGTTCAGGATGACCTGTATTTCTCGGTGGATATTCTCGGATATCTCTTCTCGGCCGTCGACAACGAGGATGGCTCGAGAACGGTTTCCTTCCGTGTGACCCAGAAGGGCTACGGCAAGGAGGGTGAGGTCATTTACTTCCACTCCAAGGAGTCCTCGCTCGGACTTGTGCCCTACATTGAGATCGTAAGCACGACCTACGAGCATCCCGTAAACATTGAAAAGTACGGAAACGATGGCTACGAGCCTTGGGGATACGCCGAGTATCTCGCCGATTGGTGGTTCGACGACGTGAGAGATAAGATTCGCCCCGTGGACGAAAACGGCAACCGCATCTACTACGAAATTGACGAATTCAACGCCAACGGCTACAATGCCACCACCGCTACGGGAGACTTCACGGTGGAGATGCCCTGGACAGGCATCAAGTGGGGCGACGAAGGCGCCACTCCGGTGGAAAAATGGAACGTGAACCGCTTTGCCCGTACGCTTTCGACGTTGGGTACCAGCACTGCCAACACCTTCCTCACTTCGGAGTATGCCGAGTGGATCGCAGAGTACGATAGCTACGGCGGTATTACCAATGCAGGGTTTACAGGACAGGCTACCGGGTTCTTCCACGTGGAGAATCATGGCGGCAGACCCTACCTCATCGATCCGTTGGGCAACCCCTATTTTGCCATCGGCATGAATGAGGTCAACATTCGCGGAACGCAGAATCAGCAGGATTATGCGCTTGCAAAGTTCGGCACCAAGGAAGCCTACCATGCGGCGATGAGCGAATCGCTCCGCGCAATGGGTGTCAACACCACCGCGGCAGGAAGTGCCATTGAGGAGCTGATGGCGGACGAGGACGGTTTGAACTTCATTATCAGCCTTGACGGTGTCGGAGCTTACATGAAGACGTTGGGACGTACCGCGCTTGCTGAGGGTCTTATGGGTTACAACAACACGCGCTGTGCTTTCGATCCCGGCTTTGAGCGCAACTCGCGCAAGGTGATTGCCCGTACCATGGAGGAATACGGCTATAACACCAATCCTCGCGTAATCGGTTACTCGACCGACAACGAGCTTCCTAACGAGCTGAATATGCTCGACAACTACCTGACGCTTGACCCCAAGGAGGAGAACACCAACGCCTTCTCGTATGCGGCGGCATGGACCTGGCTTGCCAGAAGAATGAACGATCCGTATCCGACGCTTGCGAAGTACTACGCCTCTCCCGAGATCGAGGAGATGCGCCTGGAGTTCATGGGCTTCTGGTATGCAAGATACTATGACGTAATGAGTCGCGTGATCAAGGAGATCGCTCCCAACCAGATGTATCTCGGCTCGCGCGCTAACCTTAACGCGCTGACCGAGGAATGGGTCATCTGCGCGGCGGGCTATTACACCGACATGATCACCGCCAACCTTTACGGCGGTCTGAATCCCTCGATCGAAACAATCACCAACCTCTACCGCTATTCGGGTGTTCCTTTCATGGTTACCGAGTTCTTTGCGAAGGGTGCGGATGCGATCGATGCCAACGGCTATCTGCTCGCCAACTCTACGGGTGCAGGTATCCTTGTGGAAACTCAGCAGGACAGAGCCGATTACTATGAGCATTATGCGTTGGCTCTTCTGGAGTCCAAGGCCTGCGTGGGATGGACCTGGTACCGCTTCCGCGATAACGACCAGAGCCTCTTTAAGCAGATCGACACCGGAAAGACACTGTATATGGCGTACGTGATGTACGGTGCAAATGCCGGGCCGATTTCCTTTGCGGATGCGGACGGTAACGTTTACACCACCGCCCAGGTCGGCTTCTACGACACCATTTATTCGGGTGATGGAATTGCTACCAACCAGAACGTAAACAAGGGCGTTTACAACAGCACCTTCTCTTCGACGGTAACCGTCTATACTTACGATGCAAGCGGAAAGCTTGTGTCTTCGATGGGTTACGACGTGGAGGATCCCGAAGCCGAGGTTCTTGCCGAGGGCACGGTGCTTAAGTCGCTTCGTGACGATCGCACCTTCACCATCGGAAAGACGATGCTTCCCGACGGCGGCTATACCGAGACGATCCTTACCGTTTATGAGGGCAAATATCTCGCGCTTGCTAACGCTATCAAACAGATCAGCAGCCGCGTGATGGGCCTTGTGGGTTACTTTGACGCAAAATAACAGAATTTCTTTGGGGCTGAGTCGATGACTCAGCCCCTTTTTCCGTTGTTTAAATTTTGATTTATCGGTGGGGGATACGTGTAGGGGACTTTTTAGGAAAATACGAGTTCGCTTCGCGAACTAGGTTAACAAATTGGTTTTGCGGCTAAACACC
>JAGAUC010000303.1 GCA_017621015.1 Clostridia bacterium
GTATCAATTTTTTCGGACGAAAAAGCACGTATTGGACGCTATATCACGCAAAAAACCATACCCCTTTGCTTGGGGTGATAGAGTACTATGCGGAATATATACAACCAAAAAGAATTATTATAACTAAAAACTATCCAAAAAGTCATAATAATACCCGAACTTTGGTTCTCTATTCTTTTCGCACTTTTTCATTGTTAACGGTAAACATTAAAAAATGTATGGATATAAAACAGACCAATCAAAAATAGCGAATCTACTATTGACGAGAAAAAAATTGTGTGCAAAGTAAAAAGCAGTACCTCAGTTGGACACACTGCTAAAGGTCGTGGATGCACTTGGGTGTGATCTGGAAATCAAAGCAGTATAAAACAAAGAGCGATAACCAATCGGTTATCGCTCTTTATTACATTATAAAGCCGTATCCGAAAATTCCAAAATTCTATGCAATCAGCATTGGATCCACCACGGTGTTGTGGGTAAAGTCTCTTCTCTTTTTGTCGGGAATTCAACATTATACTTTTCAGCAAGTGTTTTCAATACGATTCTATTTATTCCCGCCATTGTTGCCGTATTAAGATATGGATGGCCAAAGTGAACACCCGCCTTCCCCATTTCTTCGTGAATTATTTCTTTTATCTCACCCAGAACTTGGTCATCAGCCTCTAAGTTAGCAGCCGCCAATATATCAGCCAGATCTTTTGCGTAGCTTGTTTTATAAATAAATTGATATTCTTTCATGCCCAATATGCTCCAAAAAGTATCGTAAAAAGGTACGCTATAGGCTTTTATCCAATCCCACATTATTTCAGGATCTGTTACATTTGGCCCGTCCGCATGACAACGTTTACAAAGCAAAACAATATTTCGAGGCGCATCTTCACCACCCTGTGAGTCTGGGATGATATGGCATCTTTCCAGATTCCTCTCACATCCGCAACGCCAACAATGAGTGTGAGCCTCTGCCCAATCAACACTAAGACCGCACTCATCAATTCTTTTTGACCAATAATCTACCGCCTGAGATATAGTTGTTTTGATGCTTTTTCTTTCGCTCATTATGTAGGCTCCTTATTGCATATAGATTTTTAAATTGACTTGATAAAAACATATTCCCTACCAAAGTCAAATTTTTGTTTCTCCGTATTACTTCTCCATCGTTCCTTTAGATAATTCTTCGCTATGCTTTTTTATTGCCTTTATTAACTGAAGATATACCTCTTGATAATTCTCCATCTCCTTTATTCTTGCATATTTGATTGCAGACAGCAACGCCGGCGGCTCAGCATCATGTATCAAGATAGGATATATGGAATTTTTGTTCGTTTTACTATATCGCATATAAAACGAGGTCCATTCATCCTTGCAATATGCAGAACGAAGGTAATCATCCGATATTAACATAATCAGCGCGTGGCTCTCTTCAATTTCTTCAGAAATACGAGAGATTATGTTTTCGCCCAAATCGATCGACCAATCATCTAAAAACACAGAAAAACCATCATTGATAAAATCGGTCGCTAACGCTCGTGCAATATGCAGATCTTTACTGGAGTGCGAAATAAATATTTTGTTTCCCATTTTCATATTCATATTTTCCCTCGCTCTTATATGCCTATTTTCCAATCAATTCGAACATAAATACAATTCATTCAATCGATCGTTTTGAAACGCCAGATCTCGTATTTTCCTAAAAAGTCCCCTGCGCGTAACTCCCCGATAAATCAAAATTTGAAAAAGGCTGAGTCAAACGACTCAGCCTCTTATTTTTATACCTCGTACATTTGGATGCCGTTGATCTTGCAGAAGTAACGGAGCTCCTCGGTATAGTCACCGTAGGCCACCATCCAGTGGTGTCCGATGCCGTTTCTCATGATCTCCTTGTTCATCTCGGTAACCGATCTCTCAAACTTGATCTTGACGGGGTTGCCGGGGAATTCCATACCGCAGGGCACCGCGTCGCCCACCATAATGGAGAGACGAAGATCGTCGCCGTGACCGCAGATATTGACCGCCGTCACCTTACCGGGCTTGACGAGGAACTTGGTGCAAACGCCGTCCTCGGCAAGGCGCACGGGTGACAGCTCGATCTCGCCCTCGGCAATCGAGAAGCCCGACGAGCCGCAATGCGCGAAGAGAATGGTGTTTGCTTTTTCGTCGAGATACAAAAGGTCGGTGTTGTTGATGGGCTTTTCACTCAGCTCATACATCAGCTTCATGGTAAGGGCGTTGGTCACGTCGCCCTCGCACGAGCCGACAATGCCCTCCTCCGCCAGAAGCGAATAGCCAAGACAGATCTTGCCCATATAGGTCGTATAGCACTTGACCGAAAGCGCCTCCAGCTCGTATTCCTTGGCCAGTGCCTTCAGCGCCGCGTAATACTTGATGGACTCCAGCATGGATTCCTTTGTCGAGGTCACCTTGCACGGACGAAGCACGTCTGCCTTCTCGGCCAGCAGCTTTTCCGCCTCCGCATCCGACATCTCGGCCACCTTGGCGGTCATCTCCTTTTCGTCCAGGTTGACCACGCGCGCGCCCAGCTTCTGCTTGATGGCAAACTCGTCGTACGCGATCTCGGTCATGCCCTTGACACGTCCGCCGATAGCACCCACGCGCACCTTGCTCATCTTGTTCTTCAATGCATACGCCGTCGCAATGGTGGCGGTCTCCTTGGCGCACGCGGCGTCGTCGGGCTCGCCGTAGATAAACTCGCAGGTCTTGCCGATGTCACGGAACACCGCGCCGATCTGATGGGCACAGCAAAGCGAGCCGGTATCAAACGCAGGATACGCGCGCAAGATCAGCGGCATATCCACGTAGGAAAGCAGGTCAAGCAGGTGGTGGTCCTCACTCCAGGTCGCAATGCAGACCATCAGAACGTCGGCATCGGACTTCTTCAGCCCCTCAGCTGCGGCGCGCACGGTGTCAAGATCGTGCATGACCACGCCCACGTTCTCGCAGGCGATGCCCTCGGCCACAAGCATCTGCGAGGTCTTATTCAATAGCGGCATTGCCTCCTCATAGCCCACCTCGAAGGGGTGCGCCAGGGCAACGGTTGCAATTTTAAGTTTCATAGCTTTCTCCTTGTTTTGTCAATTTCCAGAATTCCGAATACACAGCGGTCTCACCCGCGCCGATATCCATCAGCGGCGAGAGCGTTTCGACCTCGACCATATGGTCGCAAAGAAAGGTCTCAAACGAAACACCGCCGTCGGGGTACTCCGCCCCCGCCTTTACGTCCAGTAGCTTTTCAAACACCACACCGCGATTTTCGTAACGAACACCGCCCATCGGGTGTCCGACACCGATCTTGTATTTACTTCCCGTAGCGTAATGGTCAAGCGTGATGAGATCCCTTTCGTAGGTCGCCCGCTCGTCACCGAGACTGGTGTAGTCCCACGTGGTGAACACGTGGTTGGGATCGCTTCCTCCATCGCGCACCGCCATCGGAATGTACTCCACGCCGCCCGCCGCCATCGAGCTGACGCCCCAAAGCGAAGCGCGGCGCGCCACCGTGTCGGTGTTTTTTACCAAATGGCGGATCTCCAGCGTGTTTTGGGGCAAAAAGCGGATCTCGATTGTCTTCTCGGCGCAAAGCCGCGGATCGTTCTTCTGAGAAATACGAAGCCCGCCCGTCAGCACCTCGGCCTTGATCGGGTCATTGTCGGGATAATAATCGTGCGCCCCCTCGGGTGCCAGCCACAGGCGGTGTCCGCCGCGCACGCGCCAGCCCTCGGGCGTACTGAGATCGGTCATCTCCGTCGGCTGCTCGAAAAACAGATTTTCGCTGCCGCCAAAGGAAAGGTAGGAAATGCGAAGACCAAAATCCAACGCCACGCCCACCGTGATCTCTCCCTCCTCGGCGCACAAAAGCCGACCGAGGATCCCGTGCTCCCACTCGTATGTCCGCATACCGATTACGGAAGCACGCGGTAAGGCACCACGCGGAAGGCATCGTTCGCCATACGGAAGCCCTCGGCGTACTGCACGCCGCACTGAATGCCGCGGTAACGGGCGATGATCTCATAGTTTTCAAAGAAATCCTTGTCCGCCATAGTGTCCTTGTAATTGTCCTGCATCCAGCTGATCTGGCTCTGGTGGCAACGGCACATCTCGATCTTGGTCTCAATGTGATCGGTAATATCCACGTACTCGGTGGGCACAAAGCCAAGGCCGTTCACAGGCTCAAAATATGCGATGATCGGGATCTTGTCATAGGGCTTACTCGGGGTCTGGATCTTGGCCACGGGGATCATGACCGCAATGTCGTTGATGATCTTGCTGGTCAGCTCGTGGTCGGGGTTATAGTCCTCGGGGTTGTGCGTAAGGATCACGTCCGCCTTGCAGTAACGGACCAGATCGATAAACTTGAGTCTTGCCGTCTTGTCCTCAAAGAACATCTCGTCATCGTAATCGAGGCAAACGTACTCCGCGCCGATCACAGCCGCCGCGCGTCTTGCCTCCTCCTTACGGACGCGGGCGATCTCCTCCATCGACAGCGTGGACGAGCCGACGTTTCCGTTGGTTGCCGTTGCGGTAAAGACCTTGTGACCGAGCTTTGCGTATTTTGCAAGCGTTCCGCCGCAAGAGGTCTCAATATCATCGGGGTGTGCACCGATTGCCAGTATGTTCATAGCCTATCCTCCAAAAGCATATAGAATATAGAAATATTATACCTCTTTGTTACAACTTTGTCAAGATTTTACCAAAAGAAAAGCCCCGAAAAACCTAAAGGTTTTCGGGGCTTTGTTTCAGACAATGCCCATACCGATCTCCACGACCAGCGCGACCACGACCACAAGCGCGGAAATGATAAATCCGTGCAGCATCGGGCGCACACCTGCCTTTTTCATATCGGCAAACGAGGTGTTGACGCCGATCGCGGCCAGCGCGCACACCATCAGGAACTTACTGATCCTCTTTGTGACCGCCACGGCCGGCGCGGGAATGACAAAGATGCTGGCCACCGCCGCCATCGCCAGAAAGCCGAGAATGAACCAGGGGAAGATCTTGGTCAGCTTGAAGTTGGCCTTTAAGGCCGAGGGATCCTCGGCGCTCGCCAGCGCCTCCTTCCGCTTGATGCGAAGCGCGATAAGTGCAAAGACCAGCACCGTCGGGATGATGGCCAGCGTACGTGTCAGCTTGACCATCGTGGCAAAGTCACCGGCCGCCTCGGAAAAGGCGTACGCCGTGGCCACCACCGACGAGGTGTCGTTCACCGCCGTACCCGCCCAGAGACCGAATGCCTCATCACTCATCCCGATGGCGCGTCCCATCAAGGGGAACAGCACGATCATGGCCATGTCAAATAGGAAAGTCGCGCTCATCGCGTAGGCAATGTCGTTGTCCTCGGCGTCAATGGTGGGCGCGATCGCCGCGATGGCTGAGCCGCCGCAGATGCCCGTGCCTGCCGAGATCAGGTTGGAAAGCTTCCAGTTGAGCCCCAGCGCCCTGCCGATAAAATAGCCACCGCCAAAGCATGTCAGAAGTGTAAACAGCATGACCGAAAGAGACATTTTGCCCACGTTCAACACCGTTCGGATGTTGAGGGAAAGTCCCAGCAAAATGATGGCAAGCTTTAAAGGCTTTTTGGATGTAAACTTCAGTCCGGGCGCGAAGACCTTGACCCTTTTGATCGGACGGTGGCAAAGCATACCGATGAACATAGCGATCACCGCCGCGCCGATCACGTGAATGGGCAAAAGGCTCTCCAAAAAGGTGGCCAGCGCCGCAATGGCCACCGACAAAAGCACGCCCGGAATGGGCTTTACCAGCTTGATACAAAGTTTTTTCATACTCCATCTCTCCTATTCTGTCAATGACAATCCGTGAAGGACTCCCAAGGAATATTTACCGCGCCTCTGCCGCTTACGATCTCGTCAATGTGAAGCAAAAGCGGAAAATCCTTTGCTGAGAGCTTACCCTTTTCTATATTTTTACGAATGGCTCTCGCCACACGCTCGGCCACCACCAAGGACTCCAGCGTCACACCGCTCAGGCGCTCCTTAGCCTCGTCAATGGAGAGCCCATTGCCCAGCAGAATGCCGACAAGGCGCGTTCTGCCGCCGTACACCGTCACATAGAGGTCGCCAAGACCCACACCGAGATTGTAGGGCGTCATCGCTCCCTGAAATTCCAGCAAGCGGTACATCTCCTTGGTCGCCTGCCCGAACACCGCCGCCTGCGAATTGAAATGGAGCGTATCGTCACCGAAATTCCTTTGATTGAGGCCAATGGTCAGCGCCACACCAAGGGCATAGCCGTTTTTGAGCGCCACGGCGCTCTCAATGCCCACCACGTCGGTGGTGATGCCGATGTGATAATAGTCGGTCTGCATGGCCGCCTTCAGATACGCAAGCACCGAAGGATCGTCGCCGCAAAAGGCGACCTCGGTCTGATCGTGCGCCACAAGCTCATAGCTTGTGCAAGGGCCGCCCACCGCGCAGAGCGGAAGCGACTTTCCGAGCTCCAAAAGCTTTTGCTTCCAAAGCGCAGGATAGGTCAAAAGCTCGCCGTCCTCGGTGTCCCAAAGCCCTTTGGTGACCGTCAGCACGGGCGTGCCGTCCTTCACGCGCGGAAGCACAAAATCGCCAAACCATTCCACGCCAAAGCTGCTCACGCCGCCGATGACGAAATCCGCCCCCTCAAGCGCCGTGTCCAGCTCTTCGATCTGATAATAGGTTACCCCCTTTGGGAATTTGCGGTCAAATTCCGGATGCTTATCCTCCGTTTTGCACGCGTCAATGATATCTCTGTCCAGATGCGTGCCCACAAGCCGCACCTCGTTTCCGTTTTCCCTCGCGGGAAACGCCAGCGCCGAGCCCATCATGCCCGAGCCAACAATCGTTATAATTGCCATAGTCCTTCTCCCGTTTTATACGTTAAATCCCGAATCGGCCGGATTCTCTATGCTCGATTTTCCCCATTATAGCATAATTTCTCCCAAAAAGCAACAAAAGCTGCCGGCAAAAAGAATTTTTTGATAAAAATGAAAATAATGTTTGCAATTCGCCTCAAAATGTGATATAATGTATTATCTTTTTTCACAAAGATCAAAGAAAGTGAGGTTTTCGATTTTGAATTTTGAACTTTTAGCACTCATTCTTTATTTTACGGCAATGCTTACCATAGGCGTGTTTTTCTTCTTCCGCTCCAAGAGCAAATCCGACAAGGACTATTTCCTGGGCGGCAGATCGATGGGCCCTTGGGTCACCGCAATGAGCGCACAGTCGTCCGATATGAGCGCATGGCTGCTGATGGGTCTTCCCGGAAGCATTCTGGCGTTCGGTCTCGGACAGGCGTGGATCGGCATCGGCCTTGCCATCGGTACGGCACTCAACTGGATCCTCGTTGCACGCAGACTCCGCCGCTTCTCGCAGGCGGCCGGCGACGCCATCACGCTTCCCCAGTACCTTTCCAATCGCTTTGTCACCAAGAGCAAAACGCTCCAGGTGGTCTGCGCGATCGTTTTCCTCGTTTGCTTCACGGTGTACGTAGCCTCTGCCTTTGTGGCCGGTGCAAACGTATTCACCTCGATCTTCAACATTGAAAAGGGAACGGCTATGCTTATCTTTGCCGCCATCCTGATCGTGTATACCTTCCTTGGTGGATACAAGGCCGTCTGCTGGACGGACTTCTTCCAGGGACTTCTGATGCTGGTAGCGGTTCTTGCCGTCCCGATCCTTGTTGTACTTACCAAGGATTTGGACACGGCACTCCTTGCCAACACGGTGGAGTTCAACGGCACGTCGTACAATTTCGTGACCAACGTGTTCGCCGCTTCGCCCGCGGAGATCGCCAACGGTCTTGCTTGGGGTCTCGGCTACTTCGGTATGCCCCACATTCTGGTTCGCTTTATGGCGATCAAGAAGCCCTCGATGGTTAAAAAATCGGCCATTGTGGCAATCACCTGGGTGGTGCTTTCGCTGGCTGCCGTCATTGTGATCGCTTACTTCGGAAGAATGCTCGTCGGTGAGCAGCTTCTTCTTGCCGGTCAGCAGAGTATGGTATTCATTGAGCTCTCGAGAATGCTGTTCCCCTCTTTCATTGCGGGACTCCTTCTCTCCGCCATCATCGCCGCGTCGATGTCGACGGCAGACAGCCAGCTTCTCGTAGCCTCCTCCTCCTTCACCTCTGACATCTACAAGCCCCTGATCCGTAAGAACGCGTCGGATAAGGAGACCCTGTGGGTCGGACGCGGTGTTGTGCTTATCGTTGCTGTTGTGGCTTACTTCATCGCAAGCAGCAAGGGAGACGGCGCGCAGGCGATCATGAACCTCGTGGAAAACGCTTGGGCAGGCTTTGGCTCGGCCTTCGGTCCGGTCGTTATCCTCTCGCTCTTCTGGCGCAGATTTACCTATAAGGGTGCACTGGCTGGTGTTATCAGCGGCGCGCTGGTTGACGTGCTGTGGCTGGCCTTCCTTTCCGGCCCGACAGGCATTTACGAGCTCATCCCCGGCTTTGCCGTAAGCATGATCGTATCGATCGTGGTAACGCTTCTGGACAGCAAGCCCTCCGAGGAGATCACCGCCATCTTCGATGCGGCAACCCAAAAGATCGAGGACTAAAGAGTCCCATAAAAAGACCGTCTGCGGACGGTCTTTTTTGTTTTTTGCCCGTCTGCGCCGATAAAAATTTTGTTCTCCCTTGACATTCGCCCCGAAAGTGATATAATGACCCATGTAAGCTTTATTTTTAAATGAGGGGAATTATACAACAAGTAAAAAAGACGGTCGATATGACCGAAGGACCCTTTTTCAAAAAAATGCTGGTATTTGCCATACCCATCGTTCTCACGGGTATTCTGCAATGCCTTTATAACGCCGCCGACCTTGTGGTCGTGGGACAGTTTCGCGGCGACCTTGCGGTGGCCGCTGTCGGCAGCACCGGCTCGCTGACCAACCTCATCCTCGGCCTGTTTATGGGCCTGTCGGTCGGTGCGGGCGTGTGCGTAGCGCACCATGTTGGTGCCAAGGAGCCCAAGGAGCTAAGTAAGGTCGTTCACACTTCGGTGCTTCTCTCGCTTTTCTGCGGCATTGTCATCGCCGCCGTCGGCTTCTTTCTCTCCGGGGATATGCTGGCGCTGATGGACACACCGCCCGAGGTGCTCCCTCTCGCCACGCTGTATATGAAGATCCTCTTCCTCGGCGTGCCCGCCTCGATGCTTTACAACTACATCGCCGCCATGATGCGCTCCGCCGGTGACTCCAGGCATCCTCTTATTTTCCTGGCCATCTCCGGCGTGGTCAACGTGCTTCTCAACATATTTCTGATCGTGGTATTCGATATGGGCGTGGACGGTGTGGCCGTGGCCACCATCTCCTCACAGTACCTGTCCGCCGGCATGGCTGTCTTCCACCTTATGCGCAAGGGCGGCGTGCTTCACCTGTCTGTGCGCGAGCTTCGTATTCACGGAGCCAAGGTCAGAAAAATGCTGCACATCGGCATTCCGTCGGGTCTGCAAAGTATGCTGTTCTCACTCTCTAACGTGCTCATCCAGTCCTCCATCAACAGCTTTGGTGATGCGGTGGTCGCAGGCTCTGCGGCCGCGGCCAGCATCGAGGGATTTATGTATATCGCCATGAACTCGATGTATCACGTGGCGCTCACCTTTATCGGACAGAGCGTAGGCGCGCGAAAGTATAAGAACATAAAGCCCCTGGCCATCTACAGCGCCATTCTGGTCACCGCCATCGGCTTTATCAGCGGCGCACTGCTTCTGGGGCTCCGCTATCCGCTGATCTCGCTGTACGTCTCTACCGAGGCCGCCACCGAGGCCGCACTTCAGCGCCTTTGGATCATCGGCTCCACCTATTTTCTGTGCGGCCTTATGGAGGTGTTCTGCGGTGCGCTCCGCGCGCTCGACCGCTCGGTCACGTCTATGATCATTTCGCTTTGCGGCGCGTGCGGTCTCCGCATCCTCTGGATCGAAACGGTGTTCCGCGCCTTCCCCGCCCCCGAGACCATTTATATCTCCTACCCCGTCTCCTGGATTTTGACGCTCGCCTTCCAGCTTCTCTTTACCGTCCTGGTTTCCAAGCAGATGATGCGGAAATACGGCAGCGAACAACCCGAGGTCATAGCATAGAAAAAAGACTCACCTTTATGGTGAGTCTTTTTTCTTATCGAACGTATCCGTCGGGGTCGTCCACCGTCCGCACGTGCGGGCAACCGACCTTGGCACGGTAAGCGGGGGCTACGAAGCGCACCGCGTTTTTGATGACCGTCTGCACTTCGGGCACCTTAAAGGTGGGAAAGGTCTCGTGACCGGGCTGGAAATAAAAGATCTTGCCGTTTCCGCGCTCGTAGAGCACGCCCGAGCGGAACACCTCGCCGCCCGAATAGCTACCGATCAGAAGCACCTTGTCGGGGTTCGGGATGACAAAGGGCTCGCCGTAGGTCTCCTCGTGCTCCAGCTTAAAGAAGCGATCGATTCCCCTTGTGATGGGGTGCGCGGGATCGATGACCCAAAGGATCTCCGAGTCGCCCGACTCACGCCAGGTGAGATTGCAGGAGGTTCCCATCAGCGCCTTAAAGGGCTTTGAGTGATGTGCCGAGTGAAGAAAGATGGCGCCCATACCGTCAAGCACCGCGTCTCTGACCAGCGTCACCGCCTCGTCGGAGACCTGATTGTGAGCCATATGCCCCCACCAGATCAGCACGTCGGTATTGTCAAGGACTTCCTTTGTAATGCCGTGGTTTTCCTGGTCAAGGTAAGCCGTGCGCACCTCGATGTCCTCTTCCCGACCCAAAAATTCAGCAATCGCCTCGTGAATGCCATCCGAATAAATGGCCTTCACCCGCTCATGACTTTTCTCGTGCCGAAATTCATTCCATACCAAAACGCGTATCATATGCATTCCTCCGCTTTTTCAAAGGGTATCGTATAAAAACATTGTAACACATTCTGCCCAATAAATCAAGACCATGCTTGTTCCGCATCCGCCATTTTTTGCGGTATAGCACCCGCCACAGGCTACTATAAATGAAAAAAAGACTACGAAAAAGATATTTTTCGAAGGTTGCATTAAGGTTTCGAACTCCCGTACTCAATCACGCCGTAGGCGTGTATATCATCAA
>JAGAUC010000032.1 GCA_017621015.1 Clostridia bacterium
AACCCGTTTGTGGAGCTGGTGATCGGAGTCGAACCAACAACCTGCTGATTACAAATCAGCTGCTCTGCCATTGAGCCACACCAGCGTATGCTCATTCGCGGAACGTGTTGTATTATATCATAAGAAAATGGGTTTGTCAAGAACTTTTTGAGATTTTTTTATTTTTTTCTTTACTTTTTTTGCTTTTCGTTATATAATGGGTATGTTAGTACCCAAAGAAAGGATTTGAGTATGAAGATCGCAGGACTTCGAAAGCTGACGCTGCTGGATTTTCCGGGGCGCGTGGCTTGTGTTGTATTTACGAATGGTTGCAATTTCCGTTGCCCGTTTTGTCATAATGCCTCGCTGGTCATGCCGGGCACCGAGCACGAGGACATCACCGAGGAAGAATTTTTCGCCTTCCTGAAAAAGCGCAAGGGCATCCTTGACGGCGTGGTTATCACCGGCGGCGAGCCTACCCTCGCGCCCGGGCTTTACGACTTTATTGTTGCCGTAAAGGCGGCCTGTTATCCCGTAAAGCTGGATACCAACGGCAGCTTTCCCGAAAAGCTGAAGCCGCTTCTTGACGACGGTCTGTTGGACTACGTGGCGATGGACATCAAGACCACGCCCGAGAACTACGAGCGCGTGGCGGGGGTCAAGGTAAACATGGACACGCTTTCCGAAAGCATTGCCGCCATTCGGGCAAGCGGCGTACCGCACGAGTTCCGCACCACGGTGGTCAAGGGACTTCACACGGCGGACGATATCGTGAACGTTGCCAAGATGCTGGGCCCGGACGAGGCATATTACTTGCAAGGCTTTGTGGATTCGGGTGACGTGCTCACCGACGGCTGTGAGGCGTTTTCAAACGAGGAAATGCACCAAATGCTCGAGCGCGCCAAGGAATTTTGCCCCCTTTGCGAGCTTCGCGGAATGGAATAAAACAAGCACCGCCATATGGCGGTGCTTTTCTTTATTCTTCCCTTGGAAACTCAACAAAATTTTTCTCTGTGGGACTTGCGATCTCGGCACAAGCCGCATTCTCGGCCGTGGACTTTAGGCTCTTGTAGATATTGGCAAGGCAGGTGTTCAGATACGGAATGATCCAGATCAAACCGATCCCCAACGTAAGCACCCCCAACAAAAACCATCCAACCCAGGATAGGAAAAACACAAAAAGCTTTCCCTTGTGACCGCGCGTCATTTTTTCCGACTCCCGAAGACACTCCATCGGACTTTTTCCCTTGTTGTCAGCCAAAACGTACATCGCCATTGACCAGGAAAGCGCCTTGATGATACCGGGAACCAGAAAAAGCAAGGACCACAGGAGAGTGAACAGGAAAAACAAGGCGTTCACCAAAACGGCGTTCAGGTAATCGTGAAAGCCCCGAAATGCATCCGTAACGCTGGGGGTATGATCGTCCGAGATATCCAGCCACATCCGACTGAGGCCAAGCCCAAAGGCAGGCGCGATCAAAAATGTATACGGGTAAGCACCAACGACCGGAACAAGGCCAAGTGCCCAGCCTGCGCCTCCGGAAATAAGGGCAACAATAAACCACGCGGCAAACGCTCCCCCCACCTTGCCCCGGTTTTTTGCTTGGCATCCGCCTTCAATGCTCCCAAATTCATGACGTTCTCTCCTTGATAATTTAAGACACCTTTTTTAATATTATAACATAAAGTGTGGGGGCACGCAAGGTTTTTTCAGGAAAAAGCGTTCGGCTCTTGAAAAAAGGGACAACGTGTGCTATAATGATTGAGATAAAAAATAGGAGAAGCATTATGCCAAATTACAAGGATACAAAACACAGCCGCGTTTTTGAGCTCTTTGAGGAGCTTTCGAAAATCCCGCGCGGCTCGGGCAACCGCGCCGCGATCGCTGCCTTCTGTGCGGATTTCGCCAAAAAGCATTCCCTTCGCTATGTAGTGGATGACGCCAAAAACGCCATAATATACAAGCCGGCGAGCCGTGGCTATGAGAATGCCGAGCCCGTCATTTTGCAGGGGCATCTCGATATGGTCTGCCAAAAGACCGCTGAAAACCCCATCGATTTTCTCACCGACGGCATCGAGCTTGTGCGCGAGGGAGACACACTGCACGCAAACGGCACCACACTCGGCGCAGACAACGGAATTGCCGTTGCTATGGTGCTTTCCATCCTGGAGCGTGACGACCTTCCCCACCCGCCGCTTGAGGCAGTCTTTACGGCCGACGAGGAGATCGGCATGCTGGGCGCGGTGGAGCTGGACACCTCGCTTCTCTCGGCAAAAAGGCTGATCAACCTTGACTCCGAGGAGGACGATACCGTTACTGTTTCCTGTGCAGGTGGAAGTGATTTCAAGTCGTTTGTGTCTCTAAAGAGACAATCTGCGATATCTGGCGTTGTAAAAATCTCGCTCGGCGGCCTTAAGGGCGGACATTCGGGCGTGGAGATCGCAAGTCATCGCGTAAACGCCGCCACGCTTTCGGGACGGCTTCTGAGTTATCTGGCTGGTGAGGCGGAGTTTGACCTGGTTTCGGTCAATAGCGGCACAAAGGCCAACGCCATCCCCTGCGCCGCCGAGATCGTTCTGGCCACCGCACAGCCGCAAGAACTGGCAGCACTTGCCCGCAAGTATCTTGACGAGATCCGGGCCGAGATCGCTCACAAGGAGCCCGGCTTTACCGCAGAGATCACCGAAGAAGCTAAAGCAGAGTGTCTCACAATAGACAAAGAAGTAACAAAACATCTTGTTTATGCCCTCACCTGCACCCCGTGCGGTGTAATGGAAATGAGCGCCGAGATCGAGGGGCTTGTAGAGACCTCGCTCAACCTTGGCATTCTTTCGACCGACGGCGATGAGGCCATGCTCTGCTATGCACTTCGCAGCAACAAGGCATCGGCGCTTGCCGCGCTCGAGCAGAAAATGAAGACCTTTTACTCGCTTTTGGATGTGACGGTCAGCACGTCGGGACACTACCCGCCCTGGGAGTTCAAAAAGGATAGCGCACTTACTTCCCTTTACAGAGAGACCTACCGCGAGCTCATGGGTACCGATCCCAAGGTGGAGGCCATCCATGCGGGACTCGAATGCGCCGTGTTCTCGTCCGCGATTCCCGGTGTGGACTGCATCGCCATCGGCCCGAACGTTTATGACGCGCACACGGTAAAGGAACGTCTAAGTATTGCCTCTGCCGAAAAGACCTATGACCTTCTCCTTGAGCTGCTAAAGCGCCTTGCCGCGTAAAAAACCTCCAATAAAATAAGAAAAACCCCCTTGACAAAAGGGGGTTTTTGTTGTATACTATTTCCCGATAATGCAAGGATGAAGTTTGCGTTTTCGCCCCCGTACCACAGAGAAGGATGCCTTGGCTGTGAGCATCCCGTACGCGCGAAAGATCGCGTTTCGCTTCGGAGCAGATTCCGTGAGGCCTCGGCAAGTAGCGGGATACGGTGACACCGTTATATGTCAGCTAAGTGTTAGCTTTGGCTAGAATTACGGGTGGTACCGCGAGTGCTTTGGCACCTCGTCCTGTTTGGACGGGGCTTTTTTTGTTTCCGTTTACACATTCAAATACACAAAAATACAGAAAGGAAAGGATTTTCAAAATGAAGGAAAAGCTTGAAAAGATCCTTGGGGAAGCCCTCTCGCAGATCAGCGGGGGCGCAGATCCCGAACAGATCCGTATTCAATATCTCGGTAAAAAGGGTGAGCTCACCGCCGTGCTTCGCGGCATGGGACAGCTCACGCCCGAGGAGCGCCCCGTCATCGGTCAGCTGGCCAACGACGTGCGCGCAAAGATCGAGGAGGCGCTGGACAAGGCCAACGAGTCCCTCAAGGCCAAGCAGCTTGAGGAAAAGCTGAAGAGCGAAAAGCTGGACGTGACCATGCCCGTCACCCCGCTTGCCACCGGCCATCATCATCCCCTCTCGCTCACCCAGCGTGAGATGGAGGAGATCTTCATCGGTCTCGGCTTCTCGATCATCGAGGGACCGGAGGTGGAGTATGACTACTACAACTTCCAAGCGCTCAACATCCCGGAAAACCATCCCGCAAGAGACACTCAGGACACCTTTTACATTACCGACAACATTCTTCTCCGTTCGCAGACCTCGCCCGTGCAGGTACACGCCATGGAATCCCAGCGTCCGCCCCTCCGCGTGGTTTCGCCCGGACGCGTTTACCGTTCGGACGCACTTGACGCGACGCACTCTCCCCTCTTCCACCAGTTCGAGGGTCTTGTAGTCGACAAGGGCATCACCATGGGCGACCTTAAGGGCGTGCTTGACGCCTTTGCCAAAAGAATGTTCGGCGAGGAGACGCGCACGCGCTTCCGTCCTCACCACTTCCCGTTCACCGA
>JAGAUC010000304.1 GCA_017621015.1 Clostridia bacterium
ATATTCCCCCCAAAGCCGCGCAAACTAGCAAAAACGGCATTTGGGGGGATTTTTGTATCTAATTTTGTTTTGTGACATCCCTCGAGTCGGTTTTTTGCTCGATCAAGATCACTCTTTTTCCCATCTTTTCGGCACATTTTCGCGTATACTCGGCTCCTCTTGAGTGTCCGTCCCACACGATCAGCGCCACATCACAAAGCTCTACCATTTTCTCGTTTCGTTTCAGCGGTGCGGCTTTTCCGTAACGCCCGTACTGCGGACGCAGGATCAGCTTGGATAAATGGTTTTGATCCGCATATTTCTCTGCCAGCGAGTCAACACCCTTGGCTCCGCCAGAAATGATCAAGGTTGTCTCCTTGGGAACGTATGCTCCCAGATCAAACGATTGGATGCTTCTGGATCCTACAATCAACAAATTCATAGCCGCCTCTTAATTCTTATTATATTATACATAATTTTTCCTATATTTTACCATATAACAATTAAAAAGTAAATAAGGTAAAATGATTTTGTGATCTACAAAAACGCGCGCCACGCTACAAAATCGAGAGGAATGCTATGATAGAAAGTCAATACAAAATGAATTTGATCAAAATCGGCCTGAAAATTGCGTATTACCGAAAGCTTCAGGGGATGACGCAGGAGGAGCTGGCCGAGGCCTGCGAGCTTTCCTCCGGCTACGTTTCGCAGCTTGAGGCACCCAATTGCTTTTTTTGCCCGTCTCTCAAAACGCTTTTTAAGATCGCGGAAGCGCTTGGCACCACGGTCTCCAAGCTCACCGATATCGAGGATTAAACGATAAGCGGCCCCTGCCTTTTGGCGCTGAGGGGGCCGCTTTCGTATATTCCCCCCAAAGCCGCGCAAACTAGCAAAAACGGCATTTGGGGGGGATTTTATGTATAAGGTCATTCACGTGATCAGCGACAAAAACATCGGTGGCGCGGGGGTCTTGCTTCTGGGTCTGCTTGGTCACACCGACCGCACGCGCTTTGAGCCGCTCGTGGTCTTGCCAAAGGGCAGTCTGCTGACGCCGCGCGCGAGGGCGATTGGCGTGCGGTGCGTTGAGCTTTCGCGTGGCGGCGACAAAACGCTCTCGCCCGCCGCACTCTGGCCGCTTTTTCGCCTGTTTTGGCGCGAGCGGCCTGACATTGTCCACACAAACGCCTCGCTCTCGGCACGGTTGGCGGCATTGCCCTTCCGCGCCGCCAAGATCGACACCAAGCATTGCTGCTTTGCGCCGACGGCGCAGCAAAAAAGCGCGCTTGCGCGCTTTTGCTTTCGCGCGTTTGAACGCCTCAGCGGCGTGTTTTATATCGCCACCGCCGAGGCGGTGCGCGAAAACCTCGCACAGCGCGGCAGCGCGTGCGATCGCCTTGCGGTCATCCCCGGAGGCGCAGAGCGTCCCCGGGCGCTTGGCACAGCACAAAAGGCGGCGCTCCGCGCCGCCCTCGGCATCCCGAAGGACGCGTTTGTGGTGGGACTGTGCGCCCGCGTCGAGCGCGGCAAGGGACACGACACCTTTCTGGAGGCGGCACGCCTGCTGAAACAGCAAAAGGATCTCTTTTTCCTTGCCGTGGGCGGCGGCTCGCTTTTGGAGCGCCTTCGCGCCGATGCAAGCGACCTGCCAAACGTCAGATTTCTCGGCTTTCGCGAGGACGTGGGAGACATTCTCAACCTCTTTGACCTGAGCCTGAATTGCTCCGATCTCTCCGAGACCTCGCCGCTCGCGCTCTCCGAGAGCATGAGCCTCGGCAAGCCCATCGTCGTTACAAGCATAGGAGGAAACGCCGCCATGGCAAAGGCGTGCGGCCTGGTTGTGCCGCCGCGCGACGCGCGCGCGCTTGCGGCCTCCATTTTGCGCCTTCGGTGCGACCGCGCGCTCTACGCCTCCCTCTCCGCCGCCGCACAGCGGCGCTATGAATCCCTCTACTCCGCTACCCTTATGACAAGAAAGACCGAGGCGCTCTATCTTTCCTTGCTGGAAAACCTTTAAAAACGCGCAACGCCTTTACGCGATGATATACCAAGCCTGTGGCCTGGATAAAAAAATCCGAGAACTTAGGGTCGTGCCCTAAAGGACAGTTTTGCAAGAATACGGTATATCTCGAAAGAGGTATGCCGTATTCTTGTTTTTGTTTCTTGGTTTAAGCACTTTTGGCACTTTGGATTTCCTGCATCATTTCAATAAGTTCCTTTTCGCCGGGGATATCAATAAGACCTACCGCCGTAAAGTAAACATCAAGACGCACTTGCTTTCTTCCGTCGACCTTTTCGCTATTATGCACTTCAATACGTCGAATGAGTTTATTGACAATGGCGGGTGTTAGTTCTTTAATGTCAGTACATTGGCGAATCGTTTCAAGAAACGCACGGAGATCCACCTTGTCTTGTTCCATCGTTTTTAAGGATTCTTCAGCTTTTGCTGTTTCTGTAACCAACTGATTTTGTTCTGCTTCATAGCTCGCCATCATTTTGGAGAAACGTGCATCGGGGATCTTACCAAGTACGTTA
>JAGAUC010000305.1 GCA_017621015.1 Clostridia bacterium
GCGCGGCCGCATACCGTTATACCGAGGCGAGAATGTCCAAGATCGCCGCTGAGCTGATGGACGGCATTGAAAAGAATGCCGTTAAGATGACGGGCAACTTTGACAACCAGCGCGAGGAGCCCACGGTGCTTCCCGCGCGCTTCCCCAACCTTCTTGTCAACGGCGCGGTGGGTATCGCGGTCGGTATGGCGACCAACATTCCCACGCATAACCTGCGCGAGGTCATTGACGCCACGCTGTACCGTATGGACAATCCCGAGTGCTCGGTCGAGGAGCTGATGGATATTCTGAAGGGTCCCGACTTTCCGACGGCGGCGCTGATCTACGGCACGGCAGGCATTAAAAGGGCGTACGCCACGGGCGCCGGCCGCATCGCGGTGCGCGCCAGGGCCGAGATCGATGAGGAAAACCATCAGATCCTGGTCACCGAGATCCCGTACATGGTCAACAAGAGCCTTCTTGTTGAGTCCATCGGCCAGCTTCACAAGGACAAGCGCGTGGACGGCATTACCGCTCTGCGCGACGAGTCGGGCAAGGACGGTATGAAGATCGTCATCGAGTACCGCCGCGATGTCAACGGCGAGATCCTGCTCAACCAGCTTTATAAATTCACACAGCTTCAGGACACCTGCTCGATCAATATGCTGGCTCTGGTAAACGGCGAGCCCAAGGTTTTGCCGCTCAGTGCCATTCTGGACTACTACCTGGATCACCAGAAGGACGTTATTTTCCGCCGCACACAGTTCGATCTGGACAAGGCGCTGGCCAGAATGCACATTTACGAGGGCTACAAGATCGCGCTGGACAACATTGACGAGATCGTTCAGCTGATGAAGACCTCGCCCTCCATTCCCGAGTCCAAGACACGCCTTCAGGAGCGCTACGGCCTTTCGGACGCGCAGGCGCAGGCCATCGTGGAGATGACACTCGGCCGTCTGACCGGTATGGAGCGAGAGAAGATCGAGGAGGAGCTGGCAAGACTGGAGGCGCTGGTAGCCGATCTGAAGGATATTCTCCAGAACCCCGAGCGCATCAAGCAGATCATCCGCGAGGAAATGACCGCCATCCGCGACAAGTACGGCGACGACCGCCGCACCGAGATCGTGGAGGCCACCGACGAGATCGATCTTGAGGATCTCATCGAGCGTCATAACTGTATCATCACCGTGTCGCACGCCGGCTACGTAAAGCGCCAGGCGTCCGACGTTTACTCCGCGCAGAACCGCGGCGGTAAGGGCATCATCGGCGCCACCACCAAGGAGGAGGACTTCATCGAGACCGTGCTTTCGGTGTGCAGTCACGATCTGCTTTTGCTGTTTACCAACCACGGCAAGGTCTACGCCCGCAAGGCGTATATGATCCCCGAGGCGTCGCGGACATCGAAGGGCTCCAATATCGTCAACATCGTCGAGCTTTCCGAGGGCGAAAAGCTGACCAGTATGATCGCGGTGAGCGAATTTACCGATAACGAGTACCTGACGATGGTCACCAAGATGGGTGTCATCAAAAAGACCGCGCTTTCGGACTTTGAGTACAACCGCAAGGGCGGTAAGAAGGCCATCGAGCTGGACGAGGGTGACGAGCTGTACTTTGTTCGCAAGACCGACGGCCAAAACAGCATTCTCATTGCCACCGAGGACGGACAGTCGGTGCGCTTTGACGAGAACAACGTGCGCTCGATGGGCCGCGGCGCGCGCGGCGTGCGTGCGCTCCGTTTGCGCGGTGAGGACCGCGTAGCCGGCGTGGCGGTGGTCGAGGAGGGCAAAAAGCTGCTCACCATCACCGAAAACGGCTTTGGTAAAAAGACCGAGTTTGCGGACTTCCGTGAGATGAAGAACCGCGGCGGTATGGGCGTTACCTGCCACAAGCTGAGCGACAAGACCGGTCGCCTTGTCGGCATCGCCACCGTGAGCGAGGACGAGGACATTATGCTCATCACCCACGGCGGAACCATCATCCGTGTTCGCGCCGCCGATATCTCGACCTACTCCAGAACCGCGTCGGGCGTCACCGTGATGCGTACCCGCGAGGATACCGTCGTCAGCTTCACTGTCGTTCCCAAGCAGGAGGAGGCCGACGAGCCGGCCGATGAGTCGACAACCGAGCCGACCGCCGAAGCCACGACACAGCAATAACAAAAAAAGGGGACTTTACTGCATAAAGTCCCCTTATGACCACCATCCAATAGCATTCAAATTTTGATTTGTCGAAGAGATACGTGTAGGGGAAATTTTGAAAAAAGTCCCCAACAACCCCCAAAAACTTTTGTGGAAAGGAACTTTTTTCGCACAATAAAGTATGCGAAATCAATATTGAGAAGA
>JAGAUC010000306.1 GCA_017621015.1 Clostridia bacterium
ACAAAAATATAGGATACCCCGATTTTCGTTTTAAGACAAGATTGGCGACCAAAAACAAAGCGGAATTTTCCCGTCGGGAAATTTCCGCCAAAGCTTTTTAGTCTTCCTTTTTTTCTTTAAAGACCTTGTTGAGAAGCGCGGTTGCTATGATGATAACACCAATAACGATGAAGATACCGAGCATACCAAGTCCCATATATTTCAAATTTTTGACAAAATTAAGGGGCTCGAAGATGGTGTCGGGCTTGTCGTACTCTGTAGCGTCGTCCTTTGCGACAGCGTCTTCTGCGATAGCGTCTTCTGCGACAGCGTCTTGATTGATGATGTCTTCCGCGGCGGTGCCGCCTACGTTATCGGGGGCCATATCCTCGGGAGTAGCCTCGGCAAATGCCATGGGCACGAGCAATGCGAGCATCATGACAAGCACTACGGCCAAAGAGAGCCACTTCATATTTCTGTTTTTCATATTCTGCGATCTCCTTAAATAACTTCAAAGAACTTGAGGATCAGACCGCCTGCAATAACCGATGCGATCTGTCCAGATACGTTAACACCCATAGAGTGCATGAGCAGGGAGTTTTGAGGGTCTTCCTTGAGGCCCATCTTGTGAACGATACGTCCTGCCATGGGGAAGGCCGAAATGCCGGCCGCACCGACCATCGGGTTGATCTTCTTCTTGAGGAAGAGGTTAAGGAGCTTGGCAAACAGAACGCCGCCTGCCGTGTCCACAACAAATGCCACAAGGCCGAGGCCGAGAATGAGCAGCGTTTCGGGAGCGAGGAACTGATCGTAACGCATCTGCGTAGCGATCGTGATACCCAGGAAAATGGTGACGAGATTTGCCAGCACCTTCTGTGCGGTCTCGGAAAGCGAATCCAGAACGCCGCACTCACGCATAAGGTTACCGAACATCAGGAAACCAACAAGCGAAACCGACTCGGGAGCCACAAGACATGCAATCACCGTGATAACGATGGGGAAGAGGATCTTGGTGGTCTTGGAGACCGACTTGGGCTCATAGGGCATACGGATCATACGCTCCTTCTTGGTGGTCAGAAGCTTGATCACAGGGGGCTGAATGATGGGCACAAGTGCCATATACGAGTAAGCCGCCACCGTGATGGGGCCGACGTAGGTCGAGCCGAGACGGTTGGCAACGACGATGGACGTGGGGCCGTCCGCCGCGCCAATGATGGCGATCGAAGCCGCGTCCTTGATCTCCGGGAAGAAGATGGACGCCATGCAAAGTGTAAAGAAGATACCGAACTGCGCCGCCGCACCGAAGATCATCAGCTTGGGGTTGGTGAGAAGCGGACCGAAGTCGATCATCGCACCGATACCGATGAAGAGGATGAGGGGGAAGAGCTCATTGGCGATTCCCGCATTGTAA
The DNA here is from genome assembly GCA_017621015.1 of Clostridia bacterium. Classification (GTDB taxonomy): domain Bacteria; phylum Bacillota; class Clostridia; order Oscillospirales; family CAG-272; genus RGIG8775. Next base: position 1,391 of record JAGAUC010000306.1, read on the forward strand.
AGGGTGACAAGCGCCTCAACGTTGTCAAAGATCGGCAGGTTGACAAGGATCGCACCAAAGCCGATGGGGAGAAGAAGCGTGGGCTCCATTTCCTTTTTGATGGCCAGGTAGATCAGAACGCCGCCGATGATCCACATGATGATCTGTCTGAAATCGAGACTCAGCAGATTTTCGTACAGGATTTCCATATTACTGTCCTTTCTTTTTTGAGATTTTTCAGGCAAAAGCACAGGGCTTATCCTGAAACGCAATCAATTCATTCTATCATATTTTTTGCAAAAAATCAATATATTTTTCCAAAATACAAGGAATTTTTTGTTTTGCAAAAGAGGTTGCAATTTGTCGCCCGATATATTATAATAAAGACGGAACATTTTTCGGGAGGCTTTTTTTATGGGTGCATATTTTTCTTACCGTCCGTCCGACCTTTCGCGCATTCCGCCAAGGGCACAAGAATCACACAAGGGTACCTTTGGCCGCGTGCTTGTGGTAGGCGGCGCGGTCTGTATGAGCGGCGCGGCGTATTTTTCCGCCAAGGCGGCCTACCGAACGGGAGCCGGCCTTGTGCGCATCCTGACCCACAGGGACAATCGCATCATTTATCAGACGCAGCTTCCCGAGGCCGTCCTTTCGGTTTACGGCGATGACGTAGAGCGGGATAAGGCGGGAATTCTTGACGCCGTCGCGTGGGCAGACGTCATTGTGGTTGGCGTGGGACTTGGACAAAGTGAACAGGCCAAACGGTTGCTCCGGTTGGTGCTCTCTGCCGCCGACGTACCGCTGGTAATCGACGCCGATGCGCTCAATCTGCTGGCAGCAGACGGCGAGCTTTGGGGGCTCATTACCGCACCTGCCATCGTAACGCCGCATCCTCTTGAGATGGCGCGGCTCTGCCACGTGGACGTCTCGACCGTCGAGCGTGACCGCCTTACGGCGGCGGTCAATTTCTCCGAAAAATACGCACTGATTTGTGTGCTCAAGGGGCACGCAACAGTTGTCAGCGACGGCACCGAGGCGCGCGGACTTGGCGACAAGCATACGCTGTATCTCAACCGAAGCGGAAACAGCGGCATGGCCACGGGCGGAAGCGGTGACGTGCTGACCGGCATCCTTGCCGCATTGATCGCGCAGGGGATGAAGCCCTTTGATGCCGCCACACTCGGCGTATACATTCACGGTCTCGCGGGCGATGCCGCGGCCGAGGCGCTCGGCGAATACTCGCTGATGGCCGGTGATATTATCGACCACATTTCGGAAATTATGAAGGATTGTCACGAGGACTGAAGAAGCTGCAAAACAGATGCACTTTTAAGGATAGCTTTAGAAAATTAAGAATTCGAACATTACATAATTAAAAACAAAAGCATCCCTCGTTCCAAAATGGAGCGAGGGATTTTCTGCGCTTATTTAGCAATACCTATTGACAAAAGCTCTCTAACTGTGTATAATACACAT
>JAGAUC010000307.1 GCA_017621015.1 Clostridia bacterium
AACCACACGCCCCTCAAACGTGCGCGTCTGCCAGTTCCGCCACTCCCGCGCGAACATTTTATATTATACTGCTTTTTTTGATTTTGTCAAGAGATTTTCGGGAAAAAAATTCTTTTCGCCGAACTTTGTGCGAAAGTGTTGAAATTTATGCAAAAAATGGTATAATGATATAATAGAGAAGTAGATTTTTTTCAGAAAGGAGATTCGGATGAGGACCAAATGCACTCCGTTTGACATTGCGCTTGCCGCCGGTATTTTGCTGCTTGCCATCTTCCTGCCGTTTTTCCTTTTCCGGGACAACGCGGATACGGTACGCATTGTAAGCGAGAGCGGGGAAAAGCTTTATGCTCTGGGAGAAGAGCGCACTATTGAAGTCCTTTCCGGAGGACATCGGCTCACGGTTTGTATCGACTATGAGGGTGTTTTTGTTGTTGACACGGATTGCAAGGACCGAGTCTGTGAAAAGACCGGAAAAATTATAGAGAGCGGTGATGTGATCGTTTGTGCCCCGGCCGGCGTCAAGATCGAGCTGATCTCAAAGAGGGGGGGCGCAGACTATGTGGTCGGATAACGGTGTGCGCCTTCGCCGTGTGGCATTGGATTCCGCGCTTTTGGCAGTTGCCTTGATTTTTTCCTACGTTGAGGCGCTTTTTCCCATAGTTCTCCCGGTACCGATTCCCGGGTTTAAGCTGGGACTTGCCAATGTGATCGTCTTGTGGCTTGCGGTCAACCGTACGGCGTGGGAGGCGGGCGCGGTCTCGTTTTTGCGCATTGTGATCGTGGCTATGCTTTTTGGAACGCCTGTGAGCTTTTGGTTTTCCTTTGGCGGTGCGTTTGTTTCCTTTCTTGCCATTTTGCTTTTGCGCCGTTGCCGCTTTTTCAGCTATATTGGTGTCTCGGTTTTTTCGGCGTCCGCGCATAATTTCGGACAGCTCTTGGCGGCATCCGTCCTATTTGGCTTTAATACCATGCTCGCCTATCTTCCCGTTATGCTGGTGGCATCGGTGATCTTTGGCGCGATCTGCGGCATACTTCTCAATTTTATTGCCCCACGCTTGAAGGAGGGAAGGCTACACCTATGAAAAAATTGGCATTTCTTTTGGCTTTGTTGATGCTAGCTTTAGCTTCCTGCGCCAGAACTCCCTCTTATCAAGATATTCATTTCTTTGCAATGGATACCTTTGCCGAGGTGCGTGCATATGCCTCGGACACAAGCACAAACGATGCGCTGATCCTGTGCAAGCGCGTGGCGGAGGAGCTGGAAAACAAAATATCGCCAACTAAAGAGGGGAGCGACACCTATGTGTTCAATCATGGGGCGGCGCAAGAGTACTCGGAGGATTTTACCGATCTTCTTCGCCTTTCTCTTGAGATTTCAGAACTTACCGACGGAGCTTTTGATATTGCCTCGGGCGCGCTGATCGAGCTTTGGACAAGCTGTGAGGCGGAAGGACGCCTTCCTAAGGATGAGGAGCTTTCTGCGGCTCTTGCTAACACGGGGTATACCGGGGTACAGCTTTCCGGGGATTCGGTTATCAAACAGACTCCCGGTCTTATGCTGAATTTCGGTGCGATTGGTAAGGGCTATGCGGCAGACAGGATGGCCGAGGCCTTACGCGATGGCGGTGTGTCTTGCGGAATGATCTCCTTTGTCAGCTCGGTTACCGTATTTGGCAATAAGGATTTCAAGATCGGTATTCGCAGGCCCGACACCTCGGGTGAGCTGTTTGGTTACGTTACACTTTGTGACCGATCACTTTCGGTTTCGGGGGACTATGAGCGTTTTTATGAGATCGATGGCACGCAGTATCCGCATATTCTGGATCCGAAGACCGGAAGGCCGGTTTCAAACGGAATTCACAGTGTTGTGGTTCTTGCCGATAGCGGCGCAATGGCAGATGCCCTCTCCACAGCTGTATTCGTTATGGGGGTAGAAAAAGCGGCGACGTTATATCAGAACGAAGATCTTACCTTTGAATTTCTTTGTATGACCGATGACGGCGCGGTGGCCAGCGATGGCTTTTTAGCGTGCTTTGAGCCCTCTGACAAGGGGGAGATGCCGCTTTCACTTTCTCAATATATATCGGAGCGTTGATTATGTCATTTTCATCTACAGTAAAGGAAGAGCTGATTGGCATTTCCATAAAGAACAGCTGTTGCCGCCGTGCGCTTTTATACGGTTTTTTGCTTGGTGCGGAGATCGTGGACGGCAACATTCTCGTTTCCACCGAGGTCGAGGCGGTTGCCTTGCACATTGCCAAGCTGATTCGGGAATTTTTTGGAAAAGAGCCGACCATCGAATCTAAGGTTTGCTTTGGCCGTCAAAAATATTTTCTTTGCTTTGAATCCACAAGGATTTTAAAATTTTTGCACAGTTTGGATCTTAGTGAAGAGGACCTTATTTCCTTGCTTGGGAAAACGTGCGGCACTTGTCCGCAGGTGTTCCTTCGCGGTGCATTTTTGGTCTTCGGCACGGTGAATGATCCTGCTAAATCTTATCACGCTGAGTTCTTGATACCACGCGCCGCGCGCGCCGAGAAGCTGGATGCGTTTTTGGCTGAACTTGGCATTCCTGCGCGCCGCATTCTGCGCGCTAAGAAAATCGGACTGTATTACAAAAGCAGCTCCGCTATGGAGGAGCTGTTTGCAGAGCTCGGCGGAAGCCGCGCGGTTTTTGACCTGATCAACGTTAAGATCGAGCGAGAACTTCGCAACAACGAGAATCGTGCCACCAATTGCGATGCGCGCAACATTGCCAAGATGGTCAGTGCCTCGCAAAAGCAAATTGCAGCCATCATCGCGCTCAAGGACTGCGGAATGCTTGAAAGCTTGGAGGAGGATCTGCAAAAAACTGCGGAGCTCCGCATGGAGCACGATGAGGTTTCTTTGTCGGAGCTTGCCGCGCTTCACGAGCCTCCGATCTCAAAATCGGGCCTCAATCACCGCCTTGCCAAGCTTTGTGAGTTGGCAGAAAAAATCAAGTAGGAGAAAACGTATGCCGAATTTTGTTCATCTTCATTTGCACAGCGAATACAGCTTGCTTGACGGTGCCTGCCGTATGGAAGAGATCCCTCAAAGAGCAGCGGAGTGCGGACACAGTGCCGTAGCGATCACCGATCACGGCGTTATGTACGGTGCCGTGGCCTTTTATCGCGCCTGCCAAAAGTATGGCATCAAGCCCATTATCGGCTGTGAGGTTTACGTAGCATCCAAATCCCGTCACAGCAAGTCTGCGGGTGAAGACAACAAGAGCGAGCATCTGGTGCTTCTTTGCCAAAACGAGATCGGCTATCGTAATCTTATTTATATGGTTTCTGCCGGCTTCACGGAGGGCTTTTTCTCAAAGCCGAGAATTGATATGGAGCTTTTGCGTGAGCATTCCGAAGGGCTTATCGCGCTTTCCGCATGCCTTGCGGGTCGTATTCCGCGATTGATTCTCGGAGGAGATTATGACGGTGCTGTTGCTTATGCCAAGGAGCTATCGTCGGTTTTTGGCAAGGATAACTTTTACATTGAGCTTCAAAATCACGGGATGGAGGAGCAAAAGCAGCTTTTGCCGCTTCTTGTTCGCCTGGCAAAAGAATGTGATCTTCCGATGGTGGCTACCAACGACTGCCACTATCTGCGTCGCGAGGACGCGGAAACACAGGCCATTCTTATGTGCATTCAAATGAATACCGTGATTACCGACGGTAGACCACTTGGTTTCAAGACCGACGAGTTTTATTATAAGACGACGGAAGAAATGCAGGCGCTTTTCGGAGAATATGAGGGAGCGCTTGAAAACACGGTCAAAATTGCCGAGCGCTGTCAATTTGATTTTGATTTCAGCAAGCTTTATTTGCCAAAATTCTCCTGTCCGGGCGGAGAGAGTGCCGAGGAACATTTGGCTCATCTTGCTATGCAAGGACTTGAAAAGCACATCGAAAGCGGCAAGATACTTCTTCAAAGGCACACGAGAGAAGAATATGAGGAGCGCCTTCGCTACGAGCTTTCTGTCATCAACAAAATGGGATATGCCGATTATTTCCTGATCGTTCAGGATTACGTAAATTTTGCACGTGATCACAAGATCCCCACCGGCCCGGGCAGAGGCTCAGGGGCAGGAAGCCTTGTGGCCTTTTCCGTGGGAATTACGGACATTGACCCCATACCGTTTGATCTCCTTTTTGAGCGCTTTTTAAATCCCGAGCGTGTCAGTATGCCGGATATTGATATGGACTTCTGCTATGAAAGACGCGACGAAGTTATTTCTTACGTCAATTCGCGTTACGGAAGCGACCACGTTTCTCAAATCATCACCTTTGGTACGCTTGCCGCCAAGGCGGCCATTCGCGACACCGGACGCGCAATGGGGCTTTCGTATGCCGATACCGACGTTGTGGCGCGCGCGGTTCCTAAGGAACCGGATATCACGATTGCCGACTGTTTAAAGCGCGAGGAATTCCGCAAGCTTTACGAGGGGTCTGAGCAGACACGCAAGCTGATCGACACAGCAAGCCGCCTTGAGGGAATGCCCAGAAATGTCTCAGTACATGCGGCAGGCGTGGTCATTACCGACCGTCCGCTTACGGATTATGTTCCGCTGGCTCAAAGCAATGGCATCACGATCACGCAGTATGATATGAATACCATTGCGGATCTCGGCTTTTTGAAATTCGATTTTCTGGCACTTCGCAATCTGACTGTCATTCGTGACGCAGAGATGCAGGTGAGGGAAAAAGAGCCCGGCTTTGACATCGAAAAAATTCCGCTTGACGATGCGGAGGTCTTTCGTATGATCGCCTCGGGTAATACCTCCGGTGTGTTTCAGCTGGAATCGGGTGGTATGAAGCAGATGCTTATTAATTTGGAGCCCGATTGTCTCGAGGACATCATTGCGGCCATCTCGCTTTATCGCCCGGGTCCGATGGATTCCATTCCCACGTATATTGCTAACAAAAAGAACAAGGACAACATCTCGTATCTTACGCCGCTTCTCGAGCCGATTTTAAAGTCTACGTATGGCTGTATCGTTTACCAGGAGCAGGTAATGGAGATCTTTAGAAGTGTGGCGGGCTTTAGCTTTGGTCACGCAGATGTTGTCAGACGAGCCATGGCCAAAAAGCACGCGGATGAGCTGGAGGCAGAAAGAGAAAACTTCCTTGAAGGCGCTGTGAAGAATGGTGTTTCGCGAGAAAATGCCGTCAAGCTGTTTGACAGTATGGCTGACTTTGCCAAATATGCTTTCAACAAAAGTCACGCCGCCGCGTATTCGGTCATTTCCTACCGAATTGCATATCTGAAACGGCATTATCCGCACGAATATATGTCAGCACTTCTCGGCTCGGTTCTCGGAAATATGGGAAAAGTGGCGGAATATATTGCCGATTGCAGTAAAATGTCCATCCGGGTTTTGCCGCCCGACATCAATCACAGCACCACCCATTTTCACGTAGATGGCAAGGATATCCGGTTTGGTCTGTTAGCGCTCAAAAATGTGGGCAAGCTGTTTGCCGAGCAGATCGTTAAGGAAAGAAAATCTGAACAGTTTGCCTCATTTGAAGATTTCGTGTCTCGCATGAGCCACTATGATATCAACAAGAGGCAAGTTGAGACTCTGATCAAAGCAGGGACCTTTGACTCGCTCGGTGTGTACCGAAGCCAGCTTCTCGCCTCGTACGAGAAGATCCTGGAATCGGCCAATGAGTCGGGGCGCGGTAACCTTGAGGGACAGCTGGACATGTTCTCGGTGGCGCCGCAGGGGGTAATCGACAAGCCCAGCTTTGAATACCCCAATATTCCCGAATTTTCTCCCAGACAGCTTTTAATGCTGGAAAAGGAATGCTCGGGCATGTCCTTCTCGGGTCATTTACTTGAGGGATACAGTAAGCACATTGCCTCGCTTTCATGTACGGCCATTTCGAATTTCAACGATGTGGATAAGCAATCGCAATACGCAGAAAAAAGCCGCGTAATGTGTGCGGGAATGATTGGGGCCGTTAGCTTCAAGAACACCCGAAACAATGAAAGAATGGCTTTCTTTGTACTGGAGGACAAGTTTTCTTCCGTGGAATGCATCACATTCCCGAAAGTATATGAAAAGATTTCCTCACTGATTCGAACCGACGCGGCCGTTGCTGTTGCGGGTACATTGTCCTTCCGCGACGAGGAGGTTAAGATCTTGGTCAACGATATACGCGAGCTTGTCGAAAACGAAGCCTTCCGCGAAGTAGCGACATCGCCAAAGCCTCTGGAGACGCCTACTCGAACGGTGGAAAAAAGAACACCTCCCACGCCCGAAAAGAAGACACCGCTTATGCTACATGAGGGCGGCAAGCTGTTTATCCGTGTCCCGAGCCTTGGCAGCGAGCTTTCCAAAAAGGCGAAAAATCTTATTGAGCTTTTTGAGGGGAGCACTCAAGTGGTCTTCTACGACATGGAAAAGGAGACATACTCATCCTACAGTGCCCGCTTTGACTTAACGCCGTTTACCTTTGAGGAGATGAAGGCGCTACTGGGTGTGGAGAACGTAATTTATCATTAAATTTGTTAAAAACAACCTGCAAGGCCAATAACTTGTCAGGTTGTTTTTCTTTTGAAACGCAAGAAAAAAGACATACTACCTTTGCGACGTTTTGCAGAAGGGAGAAAATATGAAACGAACAAAGGGAAAGAAGCTTTGGATTTTTTTGCTTTCGGTCGCAAGTGTACTTTTACTGACGGTGGGGATCGGTGCGACTTATATCTTGACAAATTATGAGCTTTCAGCGGATCTGTCGCTTCTGGACATCAAGCTTACCGATGCTACCACGCGGTTTTATTATTATAATGAGGGTCCCGATCGCACATACGAGGAGGCTTCACTTACCGAATTTGATGAAACTCTACACGGCGAGAGAAAATATGTGTATCGATCGATCGACCAATTTCCCGAAGATCTGATTCACGCATTTGTGGCTATTGAAGACAAGCGCTTTTATGAGCACAGCGGCGTGGACTGGTACCGCACACTAGGGGCGACCGCCAACTATGTCTTGAATTTTGATGATCGCTTTGGCGCTTCCACCATTACCCAGCAGCTTGTGAAAAATGCAACAGGGCACAATGAGATAACCGTTGAAAGAAAGCTTCAGGAGATTCTTTGGGCTATAGATATTGAGAAAAAAATAGACAAGAAAGAAATACTGGAAAAATATCTCAATATGATCAATCTCTCAAACGGCTGTTATGGTGTGGGGATTGCAGCAAAGCTTTATTTTTCAAAGGAAGTGGAGGATTTGACCCTCTCCGAGTGTGTTTGCCTTGCCGCAATCACAAACAGCCCAAGCTACTACGATCCGATCCGGAATCCCGAAAATAACCTTACGCGTGCACGAGTCATTTTGGATGCTATGCTTGAGCAAGGGTATATTTCCGAGAATGAGCATAAGGATGCATACGCTTCCCCGGCTGTTCTTGTGATAGACGAGGAGCTTCGAAGGGAGGAGGTCAATTCCTGGTACGTGGATATGGTAGTTGAGGATGTGATCGATGACCTTGTGAAAGAATACGGGTATTCGCGTGCTACCGCCTCATATATGGTGTATAACGGAGGTCTTCGTATCGTAACGGCTATGAATCCGTATATTCAAAATTTTCTGGAGCAGTATTATCAAAACGTGTCCAATTTTGGTTTCCAGAACGGGGAGCGTGCGCAGTCGGGCATGATTATTATTGAGCCGAGCACAGGGGATATCTTGGGTGTGGTTGGCGCGGTTGGTGAAAAGAGCGGCAATCGCATTCAGAGCTATGCCACGACTGCTAAGCGACCTAGCGGCTCAACCATAAAGCCGCTTTCGGTGTATGCACCGGCACTTGAGAGAGGGCTGGTCACCTATGCCACAGTCTATGATGATGTACCACTCAAGTTCTTGAATAAAAACGGATCCACTCGGTTATCTGCCTGGCCACAGAATGCGAATCTTGTGTATAACGGACTTGTGAATGTTAATTATGCACTAAAAAACTCATTGAACACGGTTGCCATCAAGGTTCTTGGTGACGTCGGAATTGAGAGCTCTTTTTCCTTTTTGAAGGATACACTCGGCATTGAAAGTTTGATCGATTCCAAAAAGCTTTCAAGCGGAGCCACCCTAACCGACAAGCTTCCCGCGGCCTTGGCACTTGGGCAGATGAATTACGGCGTAACACTTCGAGAAATGGTGTCGGCCTATACCATTTTTCCAAACGGTGGCAACTATGTAAAGGCACGCTCTTACCTCAAAGTGACCGATTCAACAGGAAAGGAACTACTTTGTAACGAGATCACTCCTCACCGTGCTATCAGCTCCGCCAACGCCTGCATTATGACTAAAATGCTTCAAAACGTGATCAAGACCGGAACGGCGCGTCCGGTGACCTTAGATAACCTTGTGGAGGTGGCAGGGAAGACCGGAACGACGCAGGATAGCAAGGATAGATGGTTTATTGCCTATACACCGTATTGCCTTTGTGGCGTATGGTACGGATACGAACATCCACAGACTATACAAAGCGATCAAAAAAATGCTTATCTTGAAATTTGGAATGATGTGATGACAAAGCTTCACAGAGATTATTTGATTCCAAAGGCCGGCAGGCGGTGGTTTGTTATGGACAAGGACGTTGTGAAGGTGACGTACTGCAAGGATTCGGGGCATCTGATGTCACCGGCGTGCTATCTGGATCCGCGTGGTGCGAGAAGCGAGACGGGGTATTTTGTCAAGGGAACAGAGCCGAAGAGCTACTGCTCTACGCATCAGCTTGTAGATTACGACGTGGAATACGGCGGTATCGCCTGTCCGTTTTGTAATTCGGAATCGGTGGAAAAGGTGGGACTTCTTCGTGTTGATCGAACCTTTCCCACACAGGTGTATATTACCGATGCCCAGTATGTTTACCGAAAGCTGCCAAAGGATATGATGCCTTGCGCCGACGAAAATAAGCCGTACTTTTTTCCGATACTGAGGCACGGAGAATACTGCGGCCTTTCAGGGGGGAGTGTGCAATATAATCGCTATTGCAAGGAGCATTTTCATTATTCGGGATGGCTTTTACGCAAATACCTGGATTCGGAGCCGCCCTCAGCAGAATAAAAAAGCATCTCACTTCATAGCATTCTATGAGGTGAGAATACATGAATAAGTTGAAGAAACGGTATACGGAGAGGGGAATCAATCGGGAGGGGGCACTTGTTGGGCTGATCCTTCTGGCAGCGGTACAGGTGATACTTTGGTGTGTGATCGGCATCCCACTCGGAATCTTTCATTTTTTGCGCGGAGTAGTGCCGCTTATGCCACGATGGCTGTATATGCTTTTGGATCTTGTGGTACATGCCTTGCTCGGTGTGGCGATCGGCGCAGTCTTGTGCAACCGTAGATATGCCTATAAAATTCAAAAATACCGCGGCGCATTCTATTTCCTTTTGGCAATCCTTTTTGGCTATCTATATTATGTATTTTTCTTTGGTATAAGCTTTTTCCTGGTCTCCTTTGTTCTGGCCGTTATGGAGCTTATGGGGCTTTTTGTTGCTGCGCTGAATTTCATGCATGTGACTAAGTTATCTGCGCTTTTCTCATTTGTGGGATGTCTTTGGGCGCTTTACCGAGTGTTTCTTACTTTTTTTGTTTTTTTTGGCCTATAAATTAAAAGGACCGTGTTTCTATACGGTCTTTTTTATATAGTTGTCAGTCTTCGACATATATTTTATGTCTTATATGGTACAATACCTTTAAAAAGAGGAGCGGGATGAATATATGGGAAGTATAAAAGAAAAAAGAAACGGACAAACGCTGACCGTGACTCTCAAGGGAGAGATCGATCACCATAGCGCTGTAAAAATGCGCAGCGGAATTGATAAGCTGCTGGAGGAAAGCCGACCGTCAACATTGATCTTGGATCTCGGCAGCATCGAATTTATGGACAGCTCGGGATTGGGACTGATTATGGGAAGGTATAAAAAAATGAATGAGCTTGGCGGAGAGCTGATCGTTTGCAATCCAAGTGATTCGATTCTTAAAATTTTCCGTTTGGCCGGTTTGGGCCGGTTTATCAAAATTCAAACAAAATAGCAGGAGAAAGAAAAATGAAGAAAACAGATACAAAATCAACCCCTATCAATACCCTAAAGCTCACACTCCCATCCCTTTCGGTCAACGAGGGCATTGCACGTACGGTAACGGCCGCATTCTGCGCTTATCTTGGGCCAACAGCTACCGATATTGCTGACATAAAATGTGCTGTTTCCGAGGCGGTGACTAACTGCATTGTGCATGCCTACAAAAATACCGTCGGAATGATCTACATAACTGCCGAAGCCTTTTCGAGTTCCACGGTCAAGATCACGATTCGTGACAAGGGATGCGGAATTGCGGACGTAAAGCAAGCGCGAGTGCCGCTTTTTACCACAGATGCGGAAAGTGAACGGAGTGGCCTTGGGTTTACTGTGATGGAAAGCTTTATGGATAAGCTGTATGTTCGCTCTAAAATAGGAAGGGGAACTGTGGTGACAATGATCAAGCGTCTTGGAAATGCGGCCACAGAGTGAGGTTATGAATTTTTCGGAAGGAGAGGATGGCGTGTCAATGTCCACCCTTGACAAATACGCTCGAAATAAGGAGCTTCTTTTTTGGGCACAAGGATTGGATCCGGTCAATTCCTTGCGTGCAACAGAGGAGCTGATCCGAAACAATATGGGGCTTGTTCGAAGTATTGCCTTGCGGTTTCGCGATCGCGGCACAGAGCTTGAGGATCTGATCCAAATCGGAATCATCGGGATGATGAAGGCCATCCGTAGCTTTGATATGGAGCGGGATACTGCCTTTTCCACTTATGCTGTGCCTTTGATCATCGGCGAGATCCGCCGTCATTTGCGCGATGATGGTCTTATTAAGGTCAGCCGCATCCAACGCAAGCTTGGCGTGGAGCTAATGAAGGCGAGAAACCGAATTCTATCTACGGACGGACGCGAGCCGAGCATTGAGGAGCTGGCAAGTCTTTGCGGTGTAGAGATCGAAGAGGCGGCAATGGCCCTGGATGCCATCTCGCCCGTAACCTCCTTGTCCGAAAGCATTGGAGATGGAGATACACAGCTAACACTGGAAAGCCGCATTGCGGATGAGGAAAACGATATCGAGCGACTTTCGGACAGCATTGCACTTGGACAAGCCATTGAGAAATTGCCGACAGTATGGAAAAAGATCCTAATCCTTCGCTACTTCAAAAACATGACTCAACAGGAAACAGCAAGCCTTTTAGGACTTTCTCAGGTTAAGGTTTCGCGTGAAGAAAAAAAGATTATGGCGTTTTTAAGACAGGAATTGGTAGGATAAAAAGGTGGTAACCCTAGGGTTACCACCTTTTTTATTTATTCAAAAGATGCGGCCTCGCCAAGCTCGACCGTAACCATGATCAGCTTTCCGTCGCGGAAGACCTCAAATTCAATTTGGTCTCCGATGCGCTTGTCAGCAATCAAGGACTGAAGAGCTGCCATTTGTTTGCAGGAAATGCCGTCGGCCGTTACAAGAACATCATCCTTCTTCAGCTTTTCTGCCGAATCAAAGCCATCGGTAGTATCAGCTACATAAATACCGGTTGCCGGCGCGGTGTAGAAGGTATAGTCTGTGATCTCGTAGGAGTCGAGCGTCTCCTTGTCAGAAAGAGGCACCTCGATCTCGCCATATATTGTGGGGATGATCACTATCTCCTCTTTCTTTTCCTCGTCCATGATCACGCGGTAATGATATTGACCGGAAAGAAGGTATTTGGTATCCTCAGTTACCGCAAAGCCCGAAATGCCGAGAGCCGCGCCCTGATTTGCACCACCTGCATCAGGATCGGTAATCTCACCGTTCTGGATGATATCGTTGATCATATCGATCACGCTTTCCATAGGAAGTGCAAAGCCAAGACCTTCATAGTTTTCGCCTGCAATCTTGAGCGTAACGATACCGATAACCTCGCCCGACATATTAAAGAGGGGACCACCGGAATTTCCGGGGTTAACGCTGGTGTCAGTCTGGATCAGGTAGAGCACCTTTTTTACTGTGCCGTTGGCATTTTGCTCAACAAAGCGGCGGTCGAGTGCTGAAATATAGCCCGAGGTCATTGTACCCTGATAGTTCACACTGTGTGGCGTTCCTATGGCCATGACCTGATCGCCGACTCTCGAGTTTTTGGAGGTACCAAGCTTGGCGGCAGGAAGATTTTGCGCCTTGATCTTGACAACGGCGATATCGTTCAGTTCGTCGCCGTCTATGAACTCTGCATCGTACGTGGTGCCATCGCTCATAATAACAGAAATGGCTACCGAATCCTCAACCACGGGATAGTTTGTGGCGATATAGCCGTCCGACGTGATGATTACGCCGGAGCCTACGCCCTCTCCTGTAGCCGTCGTTACGCTAATGGCAACGTAAGAGGGGAGACATTCCTCATAAAGATCTCCAATTGAGCCGTAAGTGGGGCTGCTGCTTGTTCCGAAAAATTCACCAAGCAACAAAGCGCCAACCAACAGGGAAACAGTAAGCAGAAAAACCAGCGTGAAAACGGATGCATATACAAGCTTTCCCGATCGTCTCGGTCTGCGAGAGTGACGCTCGTCGTAATGCTTTTGCTCCTGATAATCCCAGCGGTATCTCACGATCGGTTCCGTTTTTTCTTCCGTTTGCTTGAGGGCGTTGACCGATGCTTCTTCAGAGGTTTCCGTACCCCTTGTATCCTCCGAGGCTCCGTCTGCGCTTGCTACATCGGTAGACTCCGTATTTTCTTCTGTAAGCTCTGCGGTGTCTGCCACCAATTCTGCTCCCCGAGCCTTTTCTTCGGTCTCAGGTATCGGCTCAAGAGGTTGGTTTTCCGATTCTCCGATATTTATATTTTTCTCGTCCATGTTGTGCCTTTCTTTATTTGATATTGGTTTCACTCACGTTTCCTTTGGGAAGCGTAAAGAAGAATTCACAGTATTCGTGTTGACGGCTTTCCACCCAGATCCTTTGCCCGTGTGCTTCGACGATGGTGCGCGCGATATACATACCAAGTCCTACGCCGTTTTTGTCGATTCCGCGACTCTTGTCCGCCTTGTAGAATCGTTCAAAGATGTGTGGTTGATCGTCTGGAGAAATGCCCTCACCGGTGTTATAGACGCTGACCACCACGGTTTTTTTATCGGCGTCCTTGATCCGAATGCGATAGTCGCCGCCTTCCTTAGCAAACTTCACGGCGTTGTCACAAATGTTATACAGCATCTGATAGATCGCGTCGCGATCTGCGCTGACCAGCATTCGATCCTCGTCGCACTCAAACTCTACGTTCAGCTTTTTGTCATCGATCTTTTGCTCAAAGGAGATCAGAATCAGACGCGCCAACTCACAAATATCGAAATTTGCCATAGTCAGCTTTCGGTCACCGGCTTGAAGTCGGGTAATATCCAGAAGGGAAGAAACCAGCCTTGACAGGCGCTTGACCTCATCCTTGATGATGCCCAGATAAGAGGCCTCGTCTTCCTTGGGGATCGCGCCAATTAAGAGGTTATCGATAAAGCCTGAAATGGTGGTCATCGGTGTTCTCAAATCGTGTGCAACGTTGGCCATAAAGGTGTTTCTTGCCGTTTCCAGATTGGCCAGTGAGTCGGCCATGTTGTTGAAGGCCTTGGCTAGCTCCGCCACCTCATCGTTGCCGCGCACAGGAACACGGACGTCAAAGCTTCCGCTTCCGAATTTCTTGGCCGCCTTGTTCATTTCTCTGAGCGGGCCTGTCACCATTTCCGTAATGAAATAAATGGCGATCAGTACAGCAACCAGAATCCACAGTGAGGAAATGAAGATGGTCTTTATTGTTTGGTTGAGAAGCATCTTCATCGAATCGCCGGAGGTGCTTGCTACAATGGAGCCACAATATGCACCGTCCGCATCCAAGACCGGGGTGGCGTACGAAAGATACGCCGAGTCAAACACACCCGAGAGTGAACCGATCGCATGTGCGTCTTGCCGATCGGCAAGCGGTCCGCGCATATCCTCGGGCAAGCGGATCTCGGTTTGAAAATATCCGGTGTCATCGGGGTGAGCGTACAGGATCAGACGTCCGTTTCTGTCTGCCAGCAAAAGGGAAACACCGTCGCAATTGGAGGCTACCGAGGTGATGATCTCACTTACCTCGGCGTAGTTTTCGGTAACAAATTTGCGGAAGTCACTTAGCTCCGATTCCTCAAAATGCAGCGACAAATAGGCATCTGCCGAGTGCGCTGCGCTCTTGGCGATCTCGGAGCGAAGGTTGAGGGAATAGTTGTTTACCAGCGAAACGATGACCGAAAGCATCATCGAGAAGCTGATAAAGATGATCAAAATAAATGCAGTAATATATTTAGCAAAAACGCTTTTAAACATACTTTGCCTTTCGAGAGTATTTGCCGTGCGGCGGTTTGTCAGCTCAGAAGCTCGAACTTATAACCAACACCCCAAACGGTCTTGAGAAGCCATTTGTCGGAAACCCCCTCCAGCTTTTCACGAAGACGCTTAACGTGAACGTCAACGGTTCGGGAGTCACCGAGATAGTCAAAGCCCCACACCTTGTCCAGAAGCTGATCGCGTGTGAAAACGCGATTGTAGTTGGAGGCCAGGAAATAGAGAAGCTCGATCTCCTTGGGAGGAATGTCTACTGACTTTCCGCAAAGCTTAAGCTCATATTTCTGGAGACTGATCTCAATGTTGTCAAATTTAATCACCTCATTATCATCGTGCGAGGAATGCGACTGCGAGCGGCGAAGTACCGCCTTTACACGTGCGGAAAGCTCTTTCATATCAAAGGGCTTAACCACAAAATCGTCAGCACCGAGCTCAAGACCGAGCACCTTGTCAAAGACCTCGCCCTTGGCTGTAATCATGATTACGGGCTTGGAAGATACCTCACGGATCTCGCGGCATACCTGCCAGCCGTCCTTTTTGGGAAGCATAATGTCAAGCAAAACAAGGTCCGGCTCATACATCTTAAAGAAGTTGACGCCCTCCGCGCCGTCGTTGGCGACCTTGACCTCGTAGCCCTCATTCTCAAAATAGATCTTCAGGACGTCGCATATCGTAGGATCATCATCCACAATGAGTATTTTGGTGTCCATCATAACAAGTCCTCCTAGTATATGTATTTTCTCAATTTTATTATAAATCGGCAAATGGGAAATTTTGTGATGGGTCTGTGAATTTTACAAAAAAGTATTGCATTTTCCCATTCTTATATAGTATACCATGTTTTTGTTCAAATGAAAATAGTTTTTTGGAATTTCTTTCAAAAACATAGAGAAAATATAAAAACGCTCTTGCCAAAAATAGAAAAATGGTATATAATAGGGAAGATAAAAATAATGACTTTGAAAGGTGAAGATATGAAACTTGGTATCGTCGGTTTGCCGAACGTTGGCAAAAGTACACTTTTTAATGCGCTGACCAATGCTGGCGCAGAATCCGCAAACTATCCGTTCTGTACCATTGAGCCCAACGTGGGTG
>JAGAUC010000308.1 GCA_017621015.1 Clostridia bacterium
GCACCTTAGGCACACCGAGGGCGGCGACTTCCGCGAGGCCACCTATCGCGCGGTGAGACATGGCCTGATGAAGGCAGGATGCACGTTGCTTGAACCATACTATAAATTCCGACTGGAAATTCCGAGCACCTCGGTGGGGCGGGCCATGTCCGACCTTCAGGCGCGGTTTGCCGAATTTGAAATGGAGGGCTCGGACACCGAGCGCACCGTTATTTGCGGACGGGCACCGGTGGCCACGCTTTGTGACTATACGCGCGAGGTCATTGCCTACACGCGTGGCGAGGGGCGGCTGTTCTGCACGTCGGATGGGTATGAGCCCTGCCACAATGAGGCGGGAATTGTCGCTGAAACGGGATACGATCCCGAGGGCGACCTTGAAAATCCGCCGCACTCGGTCTTTTGTGCCCACGGCGCGGGCTTCACCGTGCACTGGAGCGAGGTGGATGCCTACAAGCATCTGGAGGCTGGCATCAAGGATGCGCCCGTAAGCGAGACCATCCTGCCGAGAGCATCCACGCTGGCGCGCAAATACAGCATCAGCGACGAGGAGCTGGAGGCCTTGATGCTCCGTCTATTTGGCCCCATCAAGCGCAAGCAGTACAGCGAGCCCAAGGTGGTGTCTGTAGACAAGAAGGACAAGCCGAAGGGGCAAAAAAAGATACGTGCACCACGGAATATGGTCATCGTTGACGGCTACAACCTCATCTACTCCGACGAGAGCCTGACAAAGACCGCCGAATACAGCCTTGAGAAGGCACGCGAGGAGCTGATGGACCTTCTGAGCAACTACGTGGCCTATACCAAAACCGAGCTTGTTCTGGTCTTTGACGCGTATCGCGTAAAGGATGGCGAGGGCTCGGAGCAAATGCACGACGGCTACAAGGTGGTGTTCACCAAGGCCGACCAGACCGCCGATGCTTATATCGAAAAAATGATGCACGAGCTGGGCCCCGACTACAGCATCCGAATGGTAACGGACGACAGGCTTTTACAGTTCTCTGCCGTGCACTCGGGTGTCTCCCGTATGACCGCCAAAGAATTCCTTGAGGAGCTGACACGCATCGGCAACGAGATCACCGATTTCGTGCGTAAGCTTGCAGAAAACCGAAGCTGATTCCAATAAATCAAGCACCGCAGGTGCGATACCTACGTATCGCACCTACGGTGCATTTGATTGTAAAACGGCTGTGCATTAAACGTGGAAATGCAAATCAAACATTTTCCTTCTCATCATCCTCATGCGACAGGATCGCCTCGATGTTGTCCAAAATAAACGTCTGCGCCTCCTTGTTATACAGAACGACCACATACTCTCCGCTCTGACCTTGGCGCGTTTCCGAAAAGATACCCAATTGTTGTCCACCTTCCGTCGGATACTTTTTCACTTTTCCATCCGCTTCCTGTTGCTCGACCAGCGCGTGAATGCTTACGAGCCAATTTACGATTCTCTTGTAAGACAGCTTTTTCACTTGCTTGGCGTCAATCAGATTGTTGATCCTTTGAGCAAGCTCGGTTATGCATATCGGCGTTTCCGAGTAATCAAATTGAGCAAGCTGATCACGTGTGATATAAAATTGGCTTCTCCTTACCTTCTTTCCCTTTTTACCGGCAAGAGCGCCGTTTTCTATCACCTGCTTGAGAATGTCTGACACGTAGAAAAAGCAACGCGAAAGTCGGACGTTGTTTACAATATCGCCATCGGGAATGGGCGCGTCATCCAAAGGGTTGATTCCGTTTGCCAGCTTGTCTATAAAGGACTTCGCATAAGCGATCTTTTCAAGTTCCGTCATTTTTGTATTTCCTTTCTCTGTGTCAGTTGACAGATTTTGTTTTCCGCTTGGTCTTATATTTCTCGCAGACTCTGCAGAAGTACACCCGCGCCCAAACAGATCGGAAGAAGCACACGTCTGA
>JAGAUC010000309.1 GCA_017621015.1 Clostridia bacterium
AAAAAGTCCCCTACACGTTCTCCCCCCGACAAACTTCAATTTATTCGTCGGAGAGGATCTCCCAGTCTGCGGGGGGATCGCCGAGGTCGATGACGTCCAGGGTCTTACCGCCCTCGAGGGCCGACTGATGAGCCATCAGCCCGGGAATGTTAAAGCGTGCCACCTGCCAGATGTTACAGGGAGAGAGCTTGCCGGTCTGATAGGCGCGGCAGAAATCGTCCACGATAAATTTGTGCGTTCCGTTGTGGCCGTTCTTAAGGCCGTCGAATTCCTTTGGAAGACGCGCGATGGGGTGAATGGGCGAGGGGGTGCCCTGGATGTAGCCCTCGGCGTGCGAGATGTCATTCAGCGCTTGCGCGTAATTCTCGTTGATCATCTTGTAGAGATCGGACGGCTGAAGCTGGTCGGTCACGTCGGTCAGCTTGATAACGTCGGGATAATCGGGCTTCCAGTAGCTGAGCGAGTGGCGCGCAACCGAGAATTCGTAGCAGCCCTCGGAGCCGTAGAACTGGCTGATGAAGGTCTCGGGGCAATGCCAGCCGAGGCAACGGTTTTCGCTGATGCGCGCGATACCGCCATTCGAAAGCTCAAGAAGCATGGCGGTGTTGGAGAAGGGGTTATCGTAGAAATTCTGTCCCTCGGTGCCGTAGATGTCGGTACGAGGGCTGCCCTTAAAGCCAAAGGCAACCACCTTTTTGGCGTAAACGCCCGGCATAGCACCAAGGATCATCGAGGTAGAGTGCGTGGGGTACCACATCGGGGGGATGCCTGCGTACTTACGCCACTCCTCGCCGCCAAAGCTGCGGAAGGAGTTTTCCATTTTGCGGATGTCATGATTGTACTGTGCCTCGCCGTAGGCAAATTTGCCAAACGTGCCCTTTTTGTACTCGCGGCGGCAGAAGATGGTGGCGGCGCGGTAGTAGCCGGTCTCGCCCATCGAGTAGGTCAGGCGGGTCTTGCGTACAAGCTCCTCGATCTCGCGGATCTCGTCGACGTCGACCGCGCAGGGAACCGAGCTGTAGACGTGCTTGCCGGCCTTCAGCGCTTCGATTACGAGCTTGCCGTGGGTGAAGCGGGGGGTGAAAATGGCAACGGCGTTGATCTTATCCGAGGCGATCGCCTCCTCGAAGGAGTTTATAATTTCCACGTCAAAGCGCTTGGAGAAGTCCTCGGCGCGCTCGGGCTTTATGTCGCAGACGTAGACCTTTTCGACCACGGGATGTGCCTTGAAAAGCGGCACGAAGAAGGGGGAAAATCGTCCGCAACCGATGATACAGATTCGCATTTTTTCTTTCATTCCTTGTTACCTCCAAAATCCCATTCCTTTTCGCGTTTTCCCGTGACGAACTGTGTGGTGCTCAGCCTCCAGTCCTCGCCCTCGCGGAACCTGCGGTGGAAGCTCTTGCCGAGAAGTCCTTTTTCCTCCAGATGGATATAGCACGCGCGATCGCAGGCTCTGCCGCAGATCGAGGTGCGGTAAAAGTGCTTAGCGGGGGGATAGAAATAGATATTGTCAAGAATTTCCTTTGCGCCCTCGGCATCAAATTCTGCCGTGCCGTCAATGATGTCCATACGGTTTTCAAAATCGGAAAAGGCCTCGGGGGGCATAAAGGGATTTTTGCTGCCGTTTGCGCCGTTATAGTAAACGGCACAGCGCCAGGAGTCCACCTTGCCGTCCTTGCTGATGGCGCGTCCGGGGCAGGCCTTCAGGCATTCGCCGCAGCCGTCGCAAAGCTGTTCCGTGAAAAGAGGCGTGGCCTCGAGCTCGGCATCGGTCAGAACAAAGCAATAACGGATAAACGGTCCGTAATCCTTGGTAAGCAGAGAGCCGATGAGGCTTTTCTCACCCAGGCCGCACTGAACGGCACAGTTCAGAAAATCGAGCTGATGCTCGGCCGTCACACCGTGCACCACGTCGGTGTAGTCGACCTCGGGGTTGGTGGTGCCTTCCTCGTTCAGGATCAGCGGATTTTTACGCTGGGGAACGGCCTCATAGCCCTCCTCCTCAACGAGATTCGCCACGTTCAAGAGCGCGAGCGGCATGACGGTCTCTTCCAGGTTTTCCACGCCCATGGTGGTGTATTGATAATAGGTCGTTCCTTCCTCTACGCCGCGGTAGATGCCGCGAAGGATACGGAAGCCGAGACCGATCACGGTCTTAGTGCCCGGAAGAATTTTAAAAATGGGGTCATTTTTGTCAAAGCGGTCTGCGGGAGCAAAGCCGACAAGGTCGGCACCGTAGCGCTTTGCACATTCGATGATTTGGGTTCTCACAGCTTGCCTACCTCCTTTAAATGATTGTAGCAGGCGGTCTCGCACTTCTTTCCGCACAGGCAGGGTACATAGCCGAAATGCGTGGCGGGCAGGAATTTAAGGGCCGGGTAGATCGCCTTGGCGCTCTCGGCATCAAAGCGCTTTTTGCCATCCAGAATGGCCTCGCGCTCGGGGTGATCGCGAAGGGTCTCGTCGCTCATAAAGGGGTTGGAGCGGTGCGCGCCGCGATAATATACGCTACACTGCCAGCTGTCCACGCCCTCCTTGTCGATGGCATTTCCGGGGCAGGCGGTCATACATTTGCCGCATCCATCGCAAAGCGAACCCGAAAAGGGCTTGTCAAATGCCAGCGGCATATCGGTGATGATATACACCCAGCGCATAAAAGAGCCGTATTTCGGCGCGATGACCTTGCCGTGAAGACCCGCCGCGCCAAGCCCGCAAACCTCGGCCGCCCGGTTAAAGTCGATGATAACGTCGGGCACGGGCTTTCCCGGCTCAACGGCCTCGGCCAGCTCCAGCTCAAACACGCGGCTGACCTCCGGATTTGTAGACTTATCGCCCTTGATCTTAAAGCCGGGGATGCTGCGCTGAAGGCAAGCATCGTAGCCCTCGTTTTCGATCAGAGCACCCATTTTCAGAAGAAAGATCTCGGCAAAGCTCTCGTCGATGTACTTGACACCGAGATTTACGTAGTTGTAGTATTGCGCCTTGCTTTCCATGGCGCGATAAAGTCCGCGCGGGATCTTGAGGCCAAAGCCGAGAATGGTTTTGGCGTTTGGCAGGATGGAAAAAGGATTTCTCCCTGCGGGCTCGTTGCGCATGAGCGAAACGTCGCCGACGCCGCAAAGGGCAGCACCCAGCTCCTTGGCCTTTGCTTTTATGTATTCTGCTGTCATCATCGATCCATCCTCCACGTTTTATTGCCCTTGCGGAGAGGCTCCTTGAAGCGCCCCTCCATACAGCCGCCCTTCTTTTCCAGCATGCTTACGCAAGCACGGATGCAGCCGCCGCAATTGGCCATGTTGTAGCCTACCCAGCTGGGGAAGTATTTTTCAAGAGCCGTATAGACCTTCATAACCTCTTTTTCGTTGGCCTCGTTTGTCACGCCCTCAAGGAGGTCGAGCATACCGTTCTCGTTCTTGTCAAAGACCTCCTTGGGAACGAAGGGGTTATAGAAGCGACCGCCGTGGGTATAGAAGGCATAGCAACGCCACATGTCGATGTCGCCCCACTCGCATTCCTTGCCTGCAAGGTTTACCTTGATGCTCATGCCGGAGCTTATGGGCGGAATACAACCGCCGGGGCATTCACGGACACACGCGCCGCACTTGCGGCAAAGCGGTTCGCCGCTATACATCTCGTCGTATTCCAGCTGGGCGTCGGTGAAGATAAACGCCACGCGCTGAAGTGGGCCGAACTCGGGCGTTAGCAGCATCTTGCTCCAGCCGATCTCGCCCAGGCCGCAGGCAACCGCTGCCAGACGGAACTGGAATTGCAGGTCGGGTGGGCTCTTGCCGTCGGCCACCTCACGCGTGAACTGCACGCTTCGGTGGTGTGCAGTCTTGCCCTTGGCGTGCTTGCTGACCTCGATCTGCTCCTCGGGGGAGAGGGTGTTTCCGGGCGTTCCGTCCATATCCGAGACCACGCCGCGCGCGCCGGTGTTGCGGTAGACCACCGCCTCGTAGCCCGCGTCCTCAATCACCTTGCCGACGTGGTAGAGCACGGCAGGGGCGTAGATCTCGTTGATGCCGCCGTACGCCATGGAAGGGTACTGATAAAACTGTGTGCCCTCCTCAATGCCGCGCTGTACGCCTCGGGGAATACGGAACGCAAACGCAATACAGCTTTTGGCGTGTGGGAAGAGACGGCGCGGGTCCATTTCGGGCGGTGCGCCCTCAAATCGACTCATCGGACCAATGCCGCACTTGTCGGCACCGGCCTCAAGCGCCGCTTGTTTGATCATTTCACTGGTCAACATGATTTAATCCTCCAAAATTATCATTGCTTTTTCTAGGTTTTCGTAGATAAGCTTTTCGTCATTTACCCGTGCTTCGAGCAAACTGTTTTCCAAAAGCCTTGGGTAAAAAAGTGCCGAGTGGTTTGGCTCGAGCAGGTCAGTAACGCATCCGCGGTAGGCGCCGTCCAGATAGGCCTTCAAAATGCGGATGGGCATGGGACTGACGCGTGTGGCAAGCTTGAGACTCTCAAACACCCCCTCGTAAAGCGACGTGTCCTCCGGGCGGATAAACGAGCTTCTCTCGAGGATCGCGCGCGGATTTTCGCGCAGGTGGGCGCGGCAGACTCCCTCAAAGGCGTAGCCGTTATCCTCAAGGGCGATCTCCTGCTCGTGCGCCACCAGATTGTCGTGGAACACGTGCGCACTGCAATGGTTCAGACACCCACTGTTGGCAAGCCCGTAGAGCTTTTTTCCGTGCGCGTCGCACCACACCTTGAGGACTCGAAGTGCGGCCAGATCTCGGTTGAGCTCGCGTGCCGCGTAAAAGCTGTCAAATACGTCCTTTACGTAGTCCATTCCTTCCACGGTGCCAATCGACAGATTGACCGAGGCGCGCACCTCAAGGTGTGGGAAATTCTCCTTGATAAAGCGCGCGATCAGCGGCGAGGTGGTGGTGACTGAGGCTAAGCCATACGCGGCGGAGAGGGTGTCCACGGTGTCGCCGATCCCCTCGAAAAAGGCGCGGGACTGGCTGTCCTTGCCGTAGCACATGGCGTTGAAAAGCAGATTTAAACGAATGCCGCCTGCCGAGAGACGCCCAAGATCCTCCATCTGGCGCGCTTGTGCCTCCTTTGGGGAAAGCCCCTTTTGCCTTAGTTGGCTGCCTCGCCCGTTGGGATAATCGGCCCAAGAAAAATACACCTCGGAAATTTGATCCTTCCGGCAAAGAATTTCCTCGATAAAGGGAAGGGGGGTACATTGGTATCCTACGGAAAATTTCATTTGCTTGTTCCTTTCCCAAATTTTTCTTTTCTCTATTGATTTTACAACAAAAATCTGTTATAATGTATAAAAAAAGAAATCGGAAATATAACAAAACAAAGAAGGTGAACATATGGAGATCCCCTCGCTCAACCCCCATATACGCCACGCACGCGCCTACACGGATTTTGCGATCCGATCCTTAGATAGCCGATGTTATGACTGCCGTCTTTTCTTCTTTCGAGAGGGAGAGGGCTCGGTGGAGATTGAAAATGTAAAATATGACTTTTCAAGTGGGGTAGCTGTTTTTTTGCCTGCCGGAACTCGGTATCGCTTTTATATGGCCGAGGGCAAGGCCGACTATCTGATCTTCAATTTCGATTTGGTAAGTGATTTTTCGCACATCAAAAATTCGCTGGGGACACCGCACCCTGATGCATTTGAAGAAGAAAAGATGCCCGTGTATCCGATTCCACCCGAATTTTCCGCTCCGATTTTTCAAGGTGCGCCGCAGCTGTTTGAAACGCTGAACAAGTGCACGCAGGATTTTCTGACCAAGCCGCCCTATTATCGGGATATCTGTTCAGCGCGCCTGAAACGCTGTCTTTTGGAGCTTTTGCGGGCGGACGAGGCGGTGCCGACGGCGGCGGTCGTGCGGCAGATCACCGACTACGTGCATGAGCATTACAGTGATCCTCAGCTTACCAACCAAAAAATTGCCGAGCTTTTTCACTATCATCCTTATTATATCAGCGATCTCATGAAGCAAAGCACGGGAGAGACGCTTCACCGCTATCTGCTGAGCTATCGGCTTCGCGTGGCGCGCAATCTGCTGATTACCAGCGATACGGACATCACTACGGTCGCCTGGAAATGCGGCTTTGGCAGCGCGGCGTACTTTATCAAAATGTTCCGCGCCGATACCGGCCTTACCCCCGCTCGCTACCGTAAAAAGAATATCGAGAATTTTTAAACAAATTGAAGTTTAACGGTCTGGCTACGCTTGAACGAAGGTGGCG
>JAGAUC010000310.1 GCA_017621015.1 Clostridia bacterium
AAGGCTGCCGCCAAAGGCACCGGCGTTCATAAACACGCCGCCTCCGACGGTTCCGGGGATGCCGTAGGCAAACTCAAGTCCCGACAGAGACTCGCGCTGTGCCGCAACGGCAAGACGCGTCAGCGAAGCACCGCAATCGGCCTTGATAAGGTTGCCCTCAAGCGAAAACTTTTTCATATCGGTGGTGACGATCACCAGTCCGTCAAAGCCGTCGTCCGAAACGATGACGTTGCTTCCGTTGCCCATCACGGCGTATTTCACGCCGTTGTTCTTGGCCTCACGGATGGCGGTGATCATCTCTTCGGCGTTTCGCACGTAGGCAACGACGGGCGCAATGCCGCCGACCTGCATGGTGGTATGGTTCGACATCGAAACGATCTCCTTGCAGGGAACGTTCAGAGCCTTCAGTCTTGCGTAAAGTGTGGCAGTTCTAAGCATAACGATCTCCATTCTGAGTTACTTCCGCGCGATGGGAAGAATGTCGGAAAGCTGTGATACAGTATAGGTGATGTTCATATCCGCGGGTGTCGACTTGCCCTTGGGGTTGTACCAGCAGACGTCAAGTCCCGCGCGGATGCCGCCGGCTATGTCCGAGGAAAGGGAATCGCCGATCACAAGCGTGGACTCGGCTGTGAAATTCGGAATATGTGCCTTCACGTAATTGAAAAAAGCGGCATCGGGCTTATCCACGCCAATGTCCTCCGAAATAAAGATGTCACGGAAGAGGGGCGCGAGGGGACTGGGGAAAAAACGACCCTGCTGGATATACCGAAAGCCGTTGGTGATGATGTAAAGCTCGTGCGTTTGACTGAGCTCACGGCAAAGGTCAAGAGCACCGTCAAGAAGATGGCTTTTTGTTGCAAGCGCGTGCATGTAACTGTCTGCCATGGCGTGTGCGGAGGCAGAAACGCCGACCTTATTCATAAAGTTGACAAAGCGGTTGATGCGAAGCTCGCTTCGGGTGACAAGCCCACGCTCCAGCAGCTTCCATTGCTCATCATTGGCCGCCGAGTAGATGCAGTGGCTTTCTTTTGTATCGGGAATGCCAAATTCGGCCAAAACATCGGAAAGCGCCTCGTATTCAGCTCGCTCAAAATCCAGAAGTGTGCCGTCGGCATCAAAAAGAAGCGTTTTGTATTTCATAAAAAGATACCCTCATAATAAAAATATCCTTATCTATCATTATACAGTATTTTTGTGAAAATTGCAATAAGAAACGTGCATTTTTTTGTCTGTGTCATAAAGAAAAAGCCCTTGACTTTTTTCGGGAAATGAACTATAATGATAAGACAAAAGAGAGAGAGGTACTTATGGATAAGCTTGGATTACAGATCTACACGGTGCGCGCCTTTACGGGAACGCCCGACGGTATGCGCGAGGCGTTTTTGAACATTCGCCGCGCGGGCTACACCTCGGTGCAGACCGCAGGGCAGATCACCGATGTGGAATCGGCAAAATATTATAAGGAATGCGCGGACAACGCTGAGATCTCGATCTGCGGCACGCATTTTGACTGGAAAATGATGTGCACCGATCTTGACGAGGCTATGAGGATCCACGATATCATCGGCACAAAGAACATGGGTATCGGCGGTATGCCGAGCGTGGCACAGAGTGAGGACGGCCTTATGGAGTTTGTCGAGAAGGCAAACGGCATCGCCGCAAGGCTCGGTGAGCACGGCTTTAAATTTACTTATCACAACCATAGCTTTGAGTTTAAGAAGTTTAACGGAAAGACCATGATGGACACGCTCATTGAGAACTTTGACCAAAAGAACGTTTCCTTTGTGCTGGACACCTATTGGGTGCAGCACGGCGGTTATGACGTGAGAAAGATGCTGGAGCGTCTGCGCGGACGGGTGGACATCCTCCACTTGAAGGACATGGGTGCCTGCGGCGAGAACAACGCGCCTTACATCACCGAGATCGGAAACGGAAACATCAATTTTGAGGACATCATTCCGCTGGCTGAGGACATCGGTGTTACGGATTTTGTGGTGGAGCAGGACAACAACTTTGCCACGGGCAACGCCTTTGACAGCATCATCACCAGCTTTAATTACCTGAAGGAAAACTTTATGAAATAAAAACAACCGCTTCACGGAGATCCGTGAAGCGGTTTTGCTTTACTGAATTTCGATGAGAGATTCGTCCCACATGTCGGGGGCCTCGTAGCCAAGAAGGTTGACCATCGTAGCGGCAACGTTGGAAAGTCCGAACTTGCCCTCGTCGGCCTTCATCTTATAGCCGTCGGCGTAGAAGTTGTCATAGATGATGCAGGGAACGGGGTTGAGCGTATGGCTGGTTTTTGCCTTGAGCTTTCCGTCCTTGCCGAGCTTAGGCTCGCCGGTCTTCTTGTCCATCTCATACATTTCGTCGGCGTTGCCGTGGTCGG
>JAGAUC010000311.1 GCA_017621015.1 Clostridia bacterium
AAAAAGTCCCCTACACGTCTCTCCTCACCGATAAATCAAAATTTGAAAAACGGAGTCAAAAAAGGTTTTAAAGTTCAAAAATCTCGACCCTTCTTCCGATCCTTCGGCAATACTTGATGACAAACTCCGTTCCCTTGGAGCATCCATTCCAAAAGGCAAGAACGATATCGGCATACTCCACGATCTCAATGTTTCTCTTAAGCGGTGCTCCGCGCCCAAATCTGCGGTAATCCGGTACAAATTCAGTCAGCTTCAGGCTGTGTGCAAGTGCATATTCCCTTGCACACGCATCGATTCCCTTCGCTCCGCCCGATACGATCTCCGTTGTTTCGATCGGAAGATATTTTTCCAAATTACTCACCGTCAAATTACGTGAGCCTATCACAGCAACCTTCATAAAAACCTCACATTCGGCTATGTATAGACTAATAGTAGCACACATAGCCTACATTTGTCAAGCTTTTTGTGTATGCTTAATTTGCAATCAAAATAGGAAGGAAAAACGTATGAATACAGTAACAGCAGTTAAAAATCGGATCCTGCAGCTTTGCGGTGAGAGAAATATCAGCATAAATAAGCTTGCTACAATCTGTGCGTTGCCGCCCTCCTCTATCAAAAACATTCTTTACGGAAAGAGCCAAAATCCGAAGCTCTTAACCATCAAAATGATCTGTGACGGCTTGGAAATCACACTTGCCGAATTTTTCAGCACCTCCGAATTCGATAATTTGGAACAGGAAATTCAATAAAAAATACCCAACAAAAAAGGCGGACATATGTCCGCCTTTTTCAGCTTTTCTTTTTGAAATATCCCTGGGCGTGAGAGCAAACGGGGCAGATCTTGGGCGGCTCCTTGCCGATGGCAATGTGGCCGCAGTTGAGGCAGATCCACGCTGTCGAATCACTGTCCGAGGTAAAGCACTTGCCGCCCTTCACGTCGTTCAGATACTCCAAGTAACGCTTCTCGTGATGCTTTTCAATGGCCGCCACGCGCGCAAACATATCCGCGATGGCGTCAAGCCCCTCCTCGCGCGCCGTCTTTTCAAAATCGGCATACATGGTCTCCCACTCAAAGTGCTCGCCGCCCGCCGCGGCATCCAGATTTTTCTCGGTCGAGGACCATCCACCGAGATAACGGAACCAGATCTCGGCGTGCTCGCGTTCGTTTTCCGCTGTCTCACGGAAGATGTCGGCGATCTCTACAAAACCGTCGTTTTTTGCCTTCTTGGCAAACCAATGGTAGCGCAGACACGCCTGCGACTCCCCGGAAAGCGCAGTATGCAGATTTTGCTCGGTCTTGGTGCCCTTCAGCATTTCGGGCGTAACACCCTTTTTAACGTAATTTTCCATTCTGTATTACCTCCGTTTCTATCGGAAGTATGGACGGAAAATTTTTCATTTATTCGCCCTTTTTGAAAGTTTCTGCCAAGATCGCGCAGGTGCCGATATCGCGGTAGATCTCCTTAATCCTCATCTGTCCGTAGGCGATACCCTCAAAGTGCATTCCCACCTTTTCCATCACGCGGCGCGATGCCTCGTTGTCTGCCACGAACTTTGCCTCAATGCGGTGCAAGCCAACCGTCTCAAAGCCGAACGCCAGCACCGCGCGGAGCGCCTCGGGCGCAATTCCCCGACCGCGGTATTCGGGGTTGATCACATATCCCACCTCGGCCGCATCGTGCGGAAAATGAAAGCGCGTAAAGCCGCAGGTGCCGATCATCTTGTTTTCCGCCTTGAGAATGACCGCCCAATCGTAAAAGTCCCCCAGCTGATAATGGTGCGACAGATGCGCCAAATATTCCTTGGTGTAATCCACACTCGAATGCGGACTCCAGGTCAGGTATTTGGTAACGTCGGGACGGCGGGCATATTCGTACATGTCGTAGCAATCGCTCACCAGCATACGTCGGAGCAAAAGGCGCTCGGTCTCAAGCGTCGGCATGTGCGAAAAAAGCGAATAGATCTCCTCACATTTCATACGTAAACTCCATTCTCAAAATAACCGAAAAATACCAGAGAAAACCCGAAAAATACAATGACAATCAAGGACCTCTCTGCTATAATATGTAAAACGGGACACAAAAAGCACTTAGCCCCTCTTTCGGTTTCCATGTCGGAATTCGCTCGGTGTCATACCCGAATAGTTCTTGAAGTTGCCGTACAGCGAGACTGCGTCGCGGTAACCCACCGATTCGGCGATCTGCTCAATGCTGTAATCGGTAAACAAAAGCTGAGATTCCACCTTTTTCATGCGTTGCTCGGTGAGAAGCGCACGGAAGGTACTCCCTGTCTCCTTTCGCACAAGTGCGGAAAAATATTTGGGATGATATCCAAACACCGCCGCCGCCGACTCAACGGTTGCATTCTGCAAATTTTCCACCAAATAGGTTTCCAGCCGCTCGGCAAAGCTGCCCTCGGCGTGCTTTGGATATTTGCGGAGCAGCTCGGCAAACAAAAGAAGCAGGATGCTCTCCAGCACCGCCGCCGAGTAGCCGTCACTCCGAAGGAGCTCCCCGACCAAAAGCTCCACGATGATCTCCGCCGAGCCCGAAAGCTCCTTAAATTCGCGGTACGCCTCACTTCCGCCCACGCTGAGAAAGCGATTGAAGAAGCCGTCCAGCTTGTTGTCGCGAATGACGGCGGCATAGACCGCCCGTCCGAAAAAGCGGCGCGAGAGCAAAATGTTGAGCACCACGTCACGCCCCCCGTCAAAATCGGTCAGATAGTGCGTGGCGCTGGGATTGTGTATGCAAGCATCCCCCTTGCTAAGGAGAATGCGGCTTCCGCCCACACAGTCGGTCACACTGCCGCGGCAAACATAGATGATCTCCACAAAATCGTGACAATGCGGCACGCCGTTGAATTCCTCGGTGTGAAGGCTGACAAAAACCTCCCCCTTGCCCGCCAGCAGGCGGTCGGGAAGCGAAAGCGATGGGTGCGCGGCAAAAAAAGAGGCCAGATCGCCGTAGCTCTCGCTACCCGACACCTCGCGCGCCCATTCCAGCGTCTGCCCCGCGATCTCCTCGCCGCGTGCAAGAAGCGCCTTCAAAAGCTCTTTTTTCACGTAAGCACCCCCTTTTTTCTTCATTGTATCACCTTCCCCTCGCCTTGTCAAGAAATCTTACCAAATTTAAGTAAATTTCTTGATAATAACCATTGAAAAGCTATAAGAAAACCTTATATAATAAGGTTAGAAATCTATGTGTCCGAAAAGGACGTAATAAAGGAGGATTTTATCATGAGTGAACTTTATTCTTTGGCTAAAAAAGCCTATGCAGACCTCGGTGTGGATACCGAAAAGGCGCTTGCCGCCATGCGTGACATCATTGTCTCCGTCCATTGCTGGCAGGGTGACGACGTGGGCGGCTTTGACAGCCCCGCGGCTCTCTCGGGCGGCATTCAGACCACGGGCAACTATCCCGGAAAGGCAAGAACGCCCGATGAGCTTATGGCCGACCTTGACAAGGCCTTTTCGCTCATTCCCGGCAAGAAAAAGCTGAACATTCACGCCTGCTACGCCATTTTTGAGGAGGGCGAGTACGCCGACCGCGACGCCATTGCCCCGAAGCACTTTGCCAAGTGGCTGGCCTTCGCCAAGGAGCGCGGCATGGGCATCGACTTTAACCCCACCTTCTTTGCACACCCGATGGTAAAGGACAATCTTACCCTCTCCTCGCCCGACGAGACAGTTCGCAAATTCTGGGTGGAGCACGGCAAGCGTTGCCTTGAGATCGCCGACTACTTTGCCAAACAGACCGGCGAGCCCTGCGTGATCAACTACTGGATTCCCGACGGCTACAAGGACATTCCCGCCGACCGTATGGGCCCGCGCGCACGCTTCAAGCAGTCGATGGACGAGATCCTTTCCATCCCCTACGACAAAAACAACGTCTACGTCACACTGGAGTCCAAGGTGTTCGGCATCGGCCTTGAGTCCTACACCGTCGGCTCGGCCGAGTTCTGCCTGTCCTACGCCGCCCAGAAGGGCATCACGCCGCTGATGGACAACGGACACTATCACCCCACCGAGGTGGTTTCGGACAAGATCTCCTCGCTGCTTCTCTTCCACGACAAGATCGCACTTCACGTTACACGCCCCGTGCGCTGGGACAGCGACCACGTTGTGCTTTTCGACGACGAGACCCGCGAGATCGCCAAGGAGATCGTCCGCAACGACGCGCTTGACCGCGTATTCATTGCCACCGACTATTTTGACGCCGGCATCAACCGTATCTCCGCGTGGGTGACCGGTGTGCGCAACGTGCGCAAGGCACTTCTTTACGCGCTTCTTGAGCCGAGTGCCAAGATGAAGGAGCTTCAGGAGTCCGAGAATATGACCGCACTTATGGTCATGAGCGAGGACCTCAAGACCGCACCCTTCGGTGCCGTTTGGGAGGAATACCTGGAGCGCGAGGGCGTAAAGTCCAACTATTTGAGCGAGATCTGCAGCTACGAGAAAGAGGTTCTCTCCAAGCGCTGAACGGAGGTTACTATGCTGAAAAACCTGATCCAAGAAACCAAGCAAAACGCGCTGTCCTACGGCAGCCTTCCCTTCTGGTCCTGGAATGACACATTTGAGGACGAGGAGCTTCGCCGCCAGATCCGCAATATGCACGATCTTAAGATGAACGGCTTTTTTATGCACGCCCGTAACGGTCTTGTGACCGAATACCTGTCGGACGAATGGTATCACGCCATCGACGTCTGCATCGACGAGGCCAAAAAGCTGGGCATGGAGGCGTGGTCATACGATGAGTATGGCTTCCCGTCGGGCTTTGCCGGCGGAAAGCTTCTTACGGATCCTCAGAACTTTGCCTGCTTCATCAAGCACAAGGTGACGGACACCTTCCCTGCGGAAGAGGCCCTTGCCGTTTATGTGATGGAACAAAACCGTGTCCGCCGCGTTTTTGAGGCGGTACCGGGAGCGGCCGAGTATCACGTGATCACCGTCGGCTATGACAGCTCGTATGTGGACACGCTGGATAAGCGCGTGATCGCCCGCTTTATTGAGGTAACACACGAGGACTATAAAAAGCGGATCGCCAAGGAGGACTTTGGTACCGCGATGCCCGGCTTCTTTATTGACGAGCCCCAGTTTTACCGCTGTGCTACGCCCTGGTCAAGTGTTCTCGCCAATGCCTTCCGTGAACGCTTCGGCTATGACATCATGGACAACCTCGTTGCCCTCTTTGTCCAATGTGAGGGCTTCCGTGAGGTGCGCTTTGATTATCACAAGCTGATCACCGACCTCTTTATAAACGCCTTTGGCAAGCAGGTCTATGACTGGTGCGAGGCAAACGGCTGTCAGCTTACGGGACACACCGTGGAGGAAAACTTCCTTCACACCCAGATCAGCCGTTGCGGCTCGGCGATGCGCTTCTATCAATATGAGCACATCCCCGGCATCGACTATCTCGGACGCAGACTCAGCTTCAAATCCGACAGCCTGCCCCGTCAGCTCGGCTCGGTGGCCGCACAGCTCGGCAAAAAGAAGGCTCTTACCGAGACCTTCGGCTGCTGCGGCTGGGACACTCCACCTCGCGAGCTGAAGAACATTCTGGACTTCCAGCTGGCCAACGGTGTCAACCTCATCTGCCAGCATCTGTATACCTACTCTGCACGTGGTGAGAGAAAGCACGATTACCCGATCCATTTCTCGGAATATCTGCCCTGGCAGAAGCATCTGCGCGAGTTTAACGAGCACTACAACAATCTCTGCTATATGCTTTCACGCGGCAAGGAAAACGTACATACGCTTGTGATCCATCCCATTCACAACGCCTATATGTATTTCGATCACGAGGATCAGGCAGCGTCGGTAGCACAGCAGGACAAGGACTTCCGCGCGCTTTCGGACGTGCTCTCGCGCCATCAGGTCGCCTACCACTACGGCGACGAGGACATCATGGCCGAGCTGGCACACGTGGACGGCAATAAGCTGACCGTAGGCGAATGCACCTACGACACTGTAATCATCCCAAGGCTCGAATCGCTGGATCTCTCCACGGTCGACCTCTTGAAGGAATACGTGAAGAACGGCGGTAAGATCGTGCTTGAGGGCGAAAAGCCCACACTGGCCAACGCCCGCCCGTACGATTATTCCTGGCTTGAGGCCAACATGACGATGAAGGAGGTATATGAGGCACAGGATCTCGTGCTCCGCACCGCCGCAGGCGAAATTCTGAGCGACGGTCGCGTAATGGCGCGCGTGCTGGACTGCAAGCGCTACTTCTTCGTCTCCAATATGGGACTCGGTTGCCATGAGGATCTCCGCATCCGTGTAAAGAACTGCGACAACCTCGTAAAGCTCGACATCTCCACGCTTGCGACCTCGCCCGTTTACGGCGAAAAGCAGAAGAACGGCGACTTTCTTATGGCGTGCAATCTCATCACCTCGGAATCCTTTATCCTCGCCGAGAGTGACGAGCACGCCGCGCTTCCCCTTGCGGACTTCTCTCCCACTGAGGCTCCCTGCTTCCTGCCCCCTGCGA
>JAGAUC010000312.1 GCA_017621015.1 Clostridia bacterium
GAAGGTGTTATCGTAAAATTTGCCGATAGAATAGCATATATAAATCACGATATAGATGATGCTCGACGCGCGGGAATACTCAGCAACGAAGATATTCCCGGCGATATAAGAGAAGTGCTTGGAGATGCCCACGGAAAACGAATAAATACCATGGTCACGTCGGTTATAAAATACAGCACCGATAGGAATGCTATAGGTATGGAGCCCGAAGTGATGGAGGCAACCAACCGCTTGCGCGATTTTATGTTTGAAAACGTGTATACAAATCCCGCGGCAAAGGGGGAGGAGAGCAAGGCAAAGGAGATACTTGTAAGACTTTTCGAATACTACGTTAAGCATCCCTGTAAAATGCCGGAGCTCTATTACAGAAATACGAAAAACGAGTCGGTAGAACGTTGCGTGTGCGACTTTGTGTCGGCAATGACAGACAGATTTGCTATCGAAAAATATAAGGAATTGTTTATTCCCGAGGTTTGGAGGGGCTGATGGCAATTCCAAGAGAAGTGATCGAAGAAATTTTGTATCGGACGGACATAGAGGAGCTGGTCGGCTCTTATGTCACCTTAAAGCGGGCAGGCTCGAATCTGAGTGGTCTATGCCCGTTTCACAGTGAGAAAACGCCGTCCTTCAGCGTTTCGCCTGCCAAGAAGTTCTTTTACTGCTTTGGCTGCGGTGCGGGCGGCGATGCCATCACCTTTGTGATGAAAATGGAGAATCTGGATTATCCGCAGGCGGTGGAGTTTTTGGCCAAGCGCGCGGGTGTCACGATTCCCGAAAGCGGCAAGCGAGAGGGCGGCTTCTCGCGTGAGCGCGTGTATGCTATGAACGTGGAGGCAGCCAAGTTTTTCCGGAGCTGCCTGTTCGATCCGAAATACGGGCAGGAGGCCATGGAATATCTGCGCGGTAAGCGGCGACTTTCCACTGAGATCATACGGCGGTTTGGTCTGGGCTTTTCTCCCAATACGTTTGGAATGTTGACCGATCATATGCATAAAAAGGGCTACCGAGACGAGGAGCTGATTGCCGGTTTCCTTTGCGGTAAGAGCCAGAAAACGGGTCGTTCTTACGACTATTTCCGCAACCGTGTCATGTTTCCCATCATTGACGTATCGGGCAACGTGGTCGCGTTTGGCGGACGCGTGATGGATGACTCTAAGCCCAAGTATTTGAATTCCTCGGATACGCCGGGCTTTAAGAAAAGTAAAAACCTGTTTGCCTTGAACTACGCCAAGGGCGCGTGCGCGGAGCAAATGATCCTTTGCGAGGGTTACATGGACGTCATCGCCATGCATGCCGCCGGCTTCGAAAACGCGGTGGCAACTCTTGGTACGTCCTTAACCTCGGAGCAGGCGAGGCTGATGACCAAATATACCAAGAAGGTCATCATTTCGTATGACTCGGATGAGGCAGGGCAACGGGCGGCCGACCGCGCCATTCGGATGCTTGGCGAGGTGGGGCTGGATGTTCGCGTGCTCAGGCTCTCGGGTGCCAAGGACCCGGACGAATACATCAAGCTGTACGGTGCGGATCGCCTGAGATCGCTTCTTGGTGAGAGCAAGACCTGGTTTGATTTTAAATGGAATACGCTGGCTACGCGGTACAATCTGAGCACACCGTCCGATCGCATCAAGGCGTCGGAGGAGGCGTGCGCCCTGATCGCGGGTGTAAGCTCGCCCATTGAGCGCGAGGTTTACATTTCGCAGATCGCAGGTCCGCTGGATCTTCCTGTGGATGTCATCAAAAACAACGTCGAGCGAATGGTGGCCAAGCGGCGTGCCGAGGCCAGGCGCAAGGAAGGGCAGGATGCCCGTCTTTCCATTCGGAATTACGGCGACCGTACCAACATCGATGCGGCCAAGAACATCGCCGCCAACGCGGCAGAGGAGGCCATTCTCGGGCTGCTATTGCTGTATG
Organism: Clostridia bacterium; assembly: GCA_017621015.1. Taxonomy (GTDB): domain Bacteria; phylum Bacillota; class Clostridia; order Oscillospirales; family CAG-272; genus RGIG8775. The sequence goes on from JAGAUC010000312.1 coordinate 1,915, forward strand.
AAGAGCACCGAAGCGCGGTCAGAAGTGGCAAGGTGTCGCTTCAGGCAGAGGATTTCTTTACGGCGCTCGGCAGGCGGATGTTTGAGGAGATCATGCGGTTGGACGCGACAGAGGGCGGCTTTATGTTTTCGCTATTGGGCGAGAGCTTTACACCGGATGAGATGGGAAGAATGCAAAAATATATGCAGGAGAGATCCGGCCTTACGGCCAATGGCTCAGAGGTGCTTTCAAGCAGCATCGAGGCGCTCAAGCGCGCGGTGCAAAAGAGCGAGGAGAAGAAGGGAGACCTTTCTGACCTGATCTTAAAGAAACGCAATCAATCCAAGACCAAGGAATAAAAAATATAAGGAGAACATTATGGAAAACAACAATATGACCGAAAAAAAGGTTGATGTTGAGGAGCTCATACAGAAGGGAAAGAGCGGCGCCCTGTCCGATACGGATATCGACAGTGCCATTGAAGGCATGGATTTTGACCTTGATAAGCTGTATGAGACGCTGGAGGATAACGGCATACCGCTTCCCGGCGATGTGGATGCCAGCGACATGGACGAGATCGAGAGTGAGGTCGAGCGCCTTTCCAAGAGCGACAGCATGGAAAAGCTTCTCGAGCAGGAAGGCCTTGCTATCGATGACCCCGTTCGTATGTACCTCAAGGAGATCGGTAAGGTGCCGCTTCTCAGCCCCGAGCGTGAGAAGGAGCTGGCTGAGATCATGGCGCAGTCCGAAAACGATGTCGAGCGCGAAGCCGCCAAGAACGAGCTGGTGGAGGCCAACCTCAGGCTGGTGGTCAGCATTGCCAAGCGATATGTGGGTAAGGGAATGTTCTTCCTGGATCTCATTCAAGAGGGTAACCTCGGTCTTATGAAGGCTGTGGACAAGTATGACTACGGCAAGGGCTTCAAGTTCTCGACCTACGCGACATGGTGGATC
>JAGAUC010000313.1 GCA_017621015.1 Clostridia bacterium
AGCACAAGAAGCAGTCGGGCGGTAGCGGTCAGTACGGTCACGTTAAGATCACCTTCGCGCCCGGTGAGGCCGAGGGACTTACCTTTACCGAGTCGGTCGTAGGCGGCGCTGTGCCGAAAAACTACTTCCCGGCGGTTGAAAAGGGACTTCTTGAGGCTATGCAGAAGGGCGTTGCGGGCTTCCCCGTGATCCATCTGGCGGCCGACCTGTTTGACGGCTCGTATCACGACGTTGACTCCAACGAAATTTCCTTCAAACTGGCGGCAAATCTTGCGTACAAGGAATGTCTCAAGCAGGCATCTCCCGTCATCCTTGAGCCTGTGGGCGACCTTACGATCGTCGTTCCCGATTCGCTTGTGGGCGATATTATGGGTGACATCAACAAGCGCCGCGGAAGCGTGATGGGTATGGATCCTTGCGAGAAGCAGGGCTATACCATGATCAAGGCCATCGCGCCCAAGTCCGAGCTTGTAGAGTATCCCATCGTTCTCCGCGCTATGACGCAGGGAAGAGGCTACTTCGACTTTGAGGTGACGGGCTACGAGGTCGTACCCGGTAACATCTCCGCCAAGATCGTAGAGGCATATAAGAATTCTCAGGAATCCTGAACCTTTTAGGGTGTCGACAAAAAGTCGGCACCCTATTCTTTTGTTCTTGACAATCGACCGAGATTGTGGTAAATTAAATGTGATTGCTATAAAGAGAAAGAGAGCTTTTTATGAACGCAAGAAAAACGTTTTGGTCTGTGTGCGGACGGATTTGGATCGTGGCACTTTTGGTTTTGCTGTTTGTCGGCTGCGCGGCGGTAGCCTCGGCCGAGGATATTTCGATCGATTTGCTGAGTGACACGGACGGCGGATATCGCACCGAAAAGCGCAGCTTTCAGATCGGCACCGAGGAGGATGGCACGGTCTACGCGTACAATTCAGGTGACGCGGCTGCCTTCTACGCCTTTGATGATGACAACATCATGGGCTCTTACACCTCCTTCTCCTTGGAGGGCGATTTTTGCTTCTCCGCCTTTCCCGACGGTCTTCGCGACGGAAAAACTCCGCAGGAAAGTCCGCTTTCCTTTCTGTGCTGGATCTATACCAATCTGGAAACCGGAAAGGCCGCGGTCTTCAATTCCATTCGCATCGACGACAACGGATACCTTTATACGTCATCCTCCGCTACGGTAAAGACAAACGTCAAGCTGGAGCTCGGTGTTTGGTACAACATCCGTTGCATCTTTATTCCACGAAGCGGCATCTGCGAGGTGTTTATTGACGGCGAAAAGAGCTTCGACTTTAAGATCGAGACCTATCGTCCCGATAAATACAGCTCGTACGGTATTCGTTATTTTGACGGCTTCTATAGCTGGGGTGTCAAAATGAAGAATCTGTATTTTAAGACCGAGAGTTCATATTCGGTAGAGCTCAAGCGCGAGGCCTCTGCTGACTTTATCTCCTATCAGACAACCAAGCCGAATGCCGACGGAGCCTTTCATCTTCGTGCTCTGGCAGGGATTGACGGCCTGGCGCACGAGTGCTTTGGCTACACGGTTTTGATCATGAGTCGCGATGAGGAGGGCGCCCTTGTCGCCAGAAGTTTTTCCGGTACGGATACGAAGGTTTACTCCGCGGTTTACGGCGGCGGTGCCAGTTATTCCGTCCGGGATCATTTTGGTTACCGATATGCGGGCTTTGCTACGGTAGAAAATCTTCCTGTTCAGCCGATCGGCGGCTCCTTTGAGCTGGTGATTCGGCCGTACGTGCTGGATCGGGACGGATTCCGCCGTTACGGCGTGGCACGCACGCTTTTATACACGGGAGAGTTGAATGAGGATGGCTATCCGGTCTTGACCGAGGTGTCGGAAAACGGCGCTCCCGTAAGCTGCACCGATGACACGTACATATGGAACCGAGAGGGGTACCTGAGCGCCGATCTCGGGGGTGAGGGGACGATGATGTTCCGCAATCCCGGAGACGAGAGCAAGAGCGGATATCGCGCCGCTTATTTCAAGTTTACGTTGGATGCCGATTGTGTGAAGTCGCTGGAAACGGCGGCCTCGGCTATGCTTCGCATTTACATTCCGCGCATTGATACCACCGCGAGCCGCAAGCTGTATGATATCGTTGTTTGTGCTACGGGCACCGACTGGACCGAGAGTGCGTTGAATTTCCGGAATCACACAGAGCTTGCTCCCATTCAGAGGGTGATCGGGCAGGGGGCGTGTCGGGCATCTGCTTATTTCTCCCTTGACGTTCTTCCGTATCTGCGAGAGCAAACGGCGAATGAGGACGGAACGCTGACGGTTTCCTTCAGCATCACGAGCGAGGGATACAGTGACGCGCTGGAATGCTACGTCTCCTCCAAGGAGACCGCGCACGCGCCGATGATCGAAATTATGAACTCGGCCTGCGAGATCGTGACCAATCTGAACAAAATAGGAAACGAGGGCTATGAGCCGTGGGGCTATGCCGAGGCGCTTGTGGACGAGTGGTTTGGCGGCCTGAGAGACAAGATCTGGCTTACGGATGCCGACGGCAACCCCGTGTATCATGAGGAGATCGGTGTTTTTGCTCCGGAGGGCTACGGTGCAAAGGAGGCAACGGGTGATTTTACCACCCAGGTGAATTGGTTGAATAACGGAGTTTGGACGACCAACGAGGCTGAGGGCTATCGCAAGGACGAAAGCTACTATCGGACCGAGAGATTTGCCCGTACGCTCAGCACGCTGGGAACAAGCAGCGCCAGCGCCTTTCTTGCCTCGGCCTATGCCGAGGAGACCTCGACGTACGATATATACGGTGGTATTACCAACGCAGGCTTCAAGGGGCGCGTGACCGGCTTCTTCCATACCGAGATTTACGGTGGGCGGTGCTACGTGATCGATCCTTTGGGCAACCCGTATTTTGCGATCGGTATGAACGAGGTCGGAACCGGAGAGGGAGGAAGCGCCAACCAACTGAGATATGTGCTCGATACGTTTGGCACAGAGAAAAATTTCTATGAATCCGTCACACGTGACCTTCAGAGCATGGGTATAAACACGGCTTTTGTCAGCGCAAACGAGCAGCTGCTTGCGGTTGACAACGGTCTTGCGTGTGCGGTGGGCATTGATATGCTCGGATACTATATGAAGCGTATCGGTCGCGCTCCTGTCAGCGAGGGGCAGTTCCCCTATAATAACACCATGAACGTCTTTGATCCCGATTTTGTTTCGATCTCGGGTGAATACATAGCACAGACCGTCAGGGAGGGTGACTATGTCGAAAATCCCTATATCTTTGGCTACACGACCGACAACGAGCTTCCCTCAGCCAAGGATCTTCTGAGCAACTATCTCACGCTCAACCCGGCCACGGAGGCGACCAACGCTTTCTCGTATGCGGTGGCTTGGGCGTGGCTGGCGAAGCGAATGAATACCGAATATCCCACGCTTGAGGCTTATCTCAGCTCCCCGGAGCACGATGCCATTGCACAGGAATTTTTCAGCTTTGTTTATGCAAGATATTACAAGGTGGGAAAAGAGGCCATTCATGAGGCAGATCCCAATCATATGTATCTCGGTTCGCGCGTGGCGGGTGAATGTAAGGTCAACGAGGGCTATCTCAGAGCCGCCGGCTATTATCTCGACGCGCTCACGGTGAATCTTTACGATGGTATGAATCCCGATGCGACTACCATCTCGAATCTGTATCGCATGTCGGGCAAGCCCTTCATCGTAACCGAGTTTTACGCGCAGAGTATGGATGCCATCGATGCCAACGGCTGGATGCTGGCAAGCTCGGGCGGTGCGGGCGCGTACGTCTTTGAGCAGGAGGACCGCGCCATCTACTACGAGCACTACGTGCTCTCGCTTTTGGAGGCACGCTCGTGCGTGGGCTGGATCTGGTACCGTATGCGTGACTGTGATCAGACGATTTATCGCTCGGCCAACACGGGAGAGCTTGTGATCATGCTGGATTCCGGCGGAGGTGCCACGGCTGTAGGCAATACCTTCATGGATGCGGCAGGCAACATTCTCACGCGTGAGGAGATTGGCAAATACGAGGTGGTCTACCAGGGCAACCTTATCAATTCCAATCAGAACTCCAACAAGGGCATTTACAATTCGGACTTCTCCTCGGTCGTTACGGTGTATACCTATGATGCGGACGGAAAGCTTCTGTCCTCCAAGGGCTATGAGGTGGAAACGCCCGATAGCGAGCGCCCTGTAAGCGGAACGGTTTTGCACGGGACAGACGTTGAGACCATGTTCACGGTCGGTGAGGTGACCGGCGAAGACGGCAGCGTGACCAAAACGGTCCTTACCGTGTACGAGGGGCGGTACGTGGCGTTTGCCAACGCCATCCGCTCGATCAGCACGCATGTGCTGGGTCTTGTTCATTATTTTGACGGGCAGTGATCTGTCCGAGGCCTGAGCAGGCAAGCACCAGGGTGCTTGCCTGCTTTTGCTTGCACATGGTGTATTTTGGTGTAAAAACCAAGAGGGTTTTTAGGTAATATGCCGAAAATGCTTTTTTTGTGACGGATTTCTTGACTTATTTTGAAGCGTGTGTTATAATAATTTTGTAATATTTTGTACCAATATAGGTCCGGATAGATGGCCCGGATGTTTCTACTGTGGCGCCAAAACCACAACTATTGGATAGGACGCGTTGCCTTTTGGTAGCGGGTTTTGTGTGTTTGGCGACGGAGGGGTTCTGCCGTCATTTTTTGTTTTGGAGGCGCGTCCATGAAGGAATTGGAGCAAAAGATCCTAAGCGAGGGAGTGGTCTTGCCGGGTGAGATCCTCAAGGTTGGCAGCTTTCTCAACCAGCAGATCGACGTGGCGTTTCTTCAGAAAATGGGAGACGAGATCGCCCGACTTTACAAGGGACAGGAGATCACCAAGGTGCTCACCATTGAGGCGTCGGGTATTGCCTTTGCCTTTGCGATCGCCGCTAGCCTCGGTGTTCCGATGGCATTTGCTAAAAAGCATTCTACTGCCAATGTGAGCGGTGAAATTTATACGGCACTCGTTCATTCCTATACACACAATCAGGATAACAACATTGTGATCAGCAAGGAGTACCTTGGTCCCGAGGATAAGGTGCTGATCGCTGACGATTTTTTGGCGGTCGGCGGAGCCCTTGGAGGTCTGCTTTCCATCGTGGAGCAGGCAAAGGCCTCCTTGGTCGGCTGTGCGATCGCCATCGAAAAGGGCTTCCAGGGCGGCGGAGACAATCTGCGCGCTAAGGGAATCCGCGTAGAGTCGTTGGCCATTATCGAGTCCATGTCGGACACCTCGCTCACCTTCCGCGCGTGAGCCACTAAGTTTTGTATGCACTGCACTGCATAAATATTTTTTTGGGAGGAACATTCAAATGTTCAAGAAAGTTTTGTCCATGCTTCTGGTTGTTGCCATGCTGGTTGGTGCTACTTTTGCACTGAGCGCTTGCGGTGACAAGCAGGAGGACGACGGCATCAAGGCCGCTCTGATCTGTCTGCACGGTGACAGCTCTACCTACGACAAGAACTTTATCGACGCATTCAAGACCGCTTGCGCCAATAAGGGCCTTACCGAGGATGACTACA
>JAGAUC010000314.1 GCA_017621015.1 Clostridia bacterium
CCCCTAAGCGTCCCTCCCCGATAAATCAAAAGTTGAAGGGTGATGGATTTTTCAAAAAAGATTTGCTTTTTTCTATATACATTTTTTTGCTTTTTTGATATAATGAGGCCAAGAACGGTTGGGAGGTAACAAGGAATGAAGGAATTTCCCGCTTATATTGACGTGCAACCGCCAAGGGCGTTTGTGGATGAGCTGAAAAAGCCGCTTCACAGCGAGAAGCCGTCGCATTTTTGCGCGGAATGTCAGCCGCGCGAGGGCGAGGTGAGGGCCTTTGGGCTGTTTTTGGACAAGAAATTTCCCGATCCGGAGGGACTTCTGGATACGGTTTATGAGGACTTTGAGGCGTTTGCCAAGGTGTGCGGCGTATGGGGTGATCGCTATCCAATAGGCCTGCTTTTTGCTGCCAATTATGAGGGTGAGGCGCATCGGATCGAGGTGGACGAGGGCGGTGTACGCGTGACGGCGGGCAACGCTGAGGGCATTCGCCGTGCGCTGTATTTCCTTGAGGACAGCATGATAAAGCGCGGCGGCCCCGTTCTTGCGCGCGGCAGCGCAGAGCGAAACGCTTGGGTCAAGACCCGCATCTCACGTTGCTTTTTCTCGCCGCGTAACCGCTCGGGCAACGAGGAGGATGACGAGCTGGTCAACGGCGGCGACTACTATCCCGACAACTATCTTTCCCGTCTTGCGCACGACGGTGTGAACGGCATCTGGATCTATACCCACATCGAAACGCTGGTAAGGACCACGCTTCAGCCGCAGTTTGCCGAAAAGAGCGAGCTTCGCCAAAAAACGCTCAACCGCATCATCGAAAAGTGCCGTCGATACGGTATCCGCGTGTTTGTCTTTTTCTCTGAGCCGCACTTCAAGCATACAAACGGGCATCCCGAGGTGCAGGGCAATCGGCTTTGGAACGGCAAGCGGACCTTCTGCACCTCGACGCCCGAGGGCAGAGAATTTTGCGCGGACGCGATGTATAAGCTGTTTACCGCCTGTCCGCGCCTGGGAGGTATCATCAACCTCTGTCAGGGCGAGTATACCACGAGCTGTGCCTCGGCTCTGCCCATCATCGACTGTCCGCATTGCGGCAGTAAGAGCGCGGGCGAGGTGTTGGCCGACACCATGGACTGCTTTGCCGAGGGTATGCGCCGTGCGGGCGCGACCGGGGCCGAGTGCATCGCGTGGAGCTACGGTATGCGCACGTGGGATATTCCGAACGTTCGCGATTACGTTCGCCATTTGCCAATGGATGTGATCGAGCTTCAGAACTTTGAGGAGGGCGGCTGGAACGAGCAGCTGGGCAAAAAGCGCCTGGCCACCGACTATTGGCTTTCCTACACCGGCCCCTCGGAGATGTTTGAGGCGACGGCGGACGAGGCGCGCGTAAGCGGCGTCAAAATGTATGCTAAGCTTCAGGTGTGCAATTCGCACGAGCTGGCGACCGTGCCGTACATTCCTGCTCCGGGCCTTTTGTTTGACCGCTATAAGTATATGCATAAGGCCGGCGTCAGCGGCGTGATGCAGTGCTGGTTTTTCGGCAATTACCCTTCGGTGATGAGCCGTGCGGCGGGCGAGCTTTCTTTTGCCAGGGATTTTTCGGACAAGCACGCCTATCTTCGCTCGCTGGCATCGCTGACCTTTGGCGAGAAGCACGCCGAGGAGATGGCGTGCGTCTGGGAGACCTTTGAGGAGGCGTACAAAAACTACCCGACCAGTATCAACTTTAGCTATCTGGGCCCGATGCACGCGGGACCCACCTGGATCCTTCAGCTGATTCCCAAAAACACCGAGACCTCGCACACCTGGGTGGGCGATCTTCCCACCACGGGCGACCGCTTGCCAAACGTCCTGCGCGGCACGCACACTATGGAGGAGTGCCTGACGCTTTGCGAGCGTATGCGAAGCGGCTGGCGTGAGGGACTTTCGCTTATGGAGCGCATCGAGGGGTGCGGTGAGGACGGAGAAAGCCGAGAGCAGCTTTCGGTGGCGAGGGCGCTTTCGGTGCTGTTTGACAGCGGCACCAATATTGTGGAGTTTTACCTTCTGCGCGAAAAATTGGGGCGCGGCAAGGGAGAGGCGCGCGAGCTGCTTGCGAGAATGCGCGAGATCTTTGATGCGGAAAAGGAAAATGCAAGGCGGCTTTGTACGCTTTGCGAGGAGGACAGCCGTCTTGGCTTCCACGGCGAGGCCGAGCGCTACCAGTTTCATAGGGCACGCCTTGAGCACCGCATAAAGGCCTTGGACTTTGTGCTTGAGACCGAGTTCCCGGAGGTGGAGGCTCGGATCGGGAAGGGAATGCCCCCCTTCGATTACTATACGGCGGACTACAAGGGCTCCCCGAGCTACCTCGTGGGCAGCAGAGCCGAGGCCGAGTGGATCGATTTTCGGCCGAGTGGCGAGACGCCGTCGGCGCGTATGCGCGTATGGCGCGAGGATCATCGGGTGTATATGGAGCTTTGTGACACGCGCGGCGGCTACTTTGTGCTGTATCCCGAGCGTCATCTGCAGTATAGCAACCCGGCAGTCGGCATTTACCCGGACGGCGAGATCCGGCCGCGCCTGAGCTATACGGGTGGCAGCTCCTTCCTGCATTACGGTATGGACGAGGAACGGATCGCGGCTGAGTATGCGTGCTACCGCGTGGAGGTCTTGCATAAGCAGGAGGGAACCGACCTTCTGGTCTCGATGGATGAGAGTGAGCTTGACGAGCTGGGGATGTTTGACCTTGGCGTGGTTTGCTCGAGCGGAGACACGCTGTGCGGTGGCCAGCTTTGGGATCTTGAGCCCAATCCGTCGGTTTATGCGCGGTTTGTTCTGAAAAAATAAAGGTAAAAAGAGGAGTTTGGCAGAATGCACAAAACTCCTCTTTTGTTTTGTTTCAAAATGACGAAGATAGCAAAATCAATTGACAAACGGTCAAAAAAATGGTATAATTTATACTCCAAAATCTGTTATGAGGTCGGGTGCACAAAAAGTCGGAAAATACCACAACTTCACGGAAAAGACCCTTTCGTTTTTTTGGCAATGGCTTTATAATAAATACAGTACGGTGACGTACTGAAAAAAGGGAAAGAAAGGAAACGTTTATGAAACAAACAAGGAAAATGCCGATGACATGGAAGCTGGCGCTCTCGCTGGTGCTTCTCATCGTGACTGTGATCGGCTGCATGATGAGCGCCTCGGCCGAGGATCTGGAATGGAACCTTCTGACCGACGTGGATGCCGGCTATGAGGCCAAGGACGCCAATGGGGCGTATACCCGAGTGGTCGATGAGGATGGTACGGTTTACGTACACAATCTGGATTCGGGCCGGAATGGTGCTTTTTACGTCTATGACGACAATAACATTCTCGGTACATACCGTTCCTTCTCGCTTGAGGGTGACTTCTATTTCGAGTCATTTCCCTCCGGCCTGCGTACGGACGGTGCCACGCCGATGACCCCGGCCGAAAATCCGCTGTCCTTCCTGATGTGGTGCTACAAAAACGTCGAGAAGGGCACCTTGGTCTTCAACTCGATCCGTATTAATGACGAGGGAAGACTGTATCTTGCCGACGGTAAGCCGTCCGGCTCGGCGCCCTCCAACGTTTACCTGGAAAAGGGAAGATGGTATAACATTCGTATCGTTATGATGCCCGCGAACGGCGTGTGCGAGCTTTATATTGATGGCGAAAAAATTCAGGAATTCAACATTGTCCGTTTCGATGATAAGCTTCACGTTTCGAATTTCGTCCGTTATTTTGACGGCTTCTATCAGTGGGGCGTTAAGATGAAGAACCTCATCGTCAAGACCGACAGCTCTTACATTGTAGGTCTGCGTGAGGAGGAGGCGGCCGACTACATCGGCTACCAGGCCACCAAGCCCGAGGACGGCGAATTCTCGCTCCGTACCGTTATGGGCGTGAACAGCACCGAATACAACCGCATCGGTTATGAGGTGCTTTTGCTCCAGAAGGACGACGATCTGGGAGAGGTCTACGCCGAGTCGCTTTCGGTAAGATCCAAGGTCGTTTATGAAACGCTGAAGGATTCCGACGGAAATACATACAGTGTGAAGGATCTTTACGGCTACAATTATGCGGCCGCGCTTGAGATCGAGGGCATTCCCGAGTATCCCGGATGTGGCTACGTTGAGATCGTTGTCCGTCCCTACGTTCTCGGCATGAACGGCATCCGCATGTACGGTAAGGCGGCCGTTCTTAACTACTACGGCGGCGACGCTGACGAGAACGGATATCCTGTGGTCAATCGCAGAGTGGAGCGTTTTGCTACGCTTCTTCCCGTGGCGGACACCTTTGTTTTTTCAGGCGGACACGCCAACACCAACTTTGGCGCGAGTGAGCGTCTCCAGTCCAAGAATACCGACCCCTCGAACATTCAGGTGGAGCGCGCTTCTTACTTTAAGTTCCACTTCACGCCCGAGCAGGTCAAGATGATCGAGACGGCTACCTCGGCCAAGTTCGCCATCTACTGCCTTGTCAAGTCCAATACCGACTACATGCTTCACGGCACGGACACCAAGTGGGAGGAGGACACGCTGACCTTTAACAACGTGCCGCAGCTGGCCGCGACCTGGGAGCCCATTGCCGAGGTTCCCAACGAGGACCGCGCCTATATGTACTTTGACGTTCGCCAGTATCTCAACGAGCAGATGCTCAACGAGGACGGCTCGCTTACCGTTTCCTTCCGTGTAACCAACAAGGGTAGCCTGGATGCTAACCTCACCTATATTGAGGCCAAGGAAAAGGGCGGCGACTACGTGCCCAAGCTTGAGATCGTTACCACCATTTATGACCGCGAGCTTTCTCCCAAGAAGATCTCCAACATGGGCTACGAGCCTTGGGGATATGCGGAGTACCTTGTGGACGAGTGGTTTGATGAGCTGGTTGATAAGGTATATCCCAAGGACGAAAACGGCAATGTGATCGAGCATGATGTAAACAACATCGTTCCCGACGGTTATATGGCTACCGAGGCAACCGGTGATTTCACCACCGTTGTCGAATGGGAGGCCGACAACTACATTTGGGTTCAGCCTCAGCTTTGGACCGACCACCCGGACGGCGTTAAGCGCGAGGACGAGTGGGAGAAGGAGCGCTTCACCCGCACGCTCAGCACGCTGGGTACAAGCACCGCAAACGCTTACCTGACCTCAGAGTACGCGCAGACCAAGACCGAGTACGATACCTACGGCGGCATCTCCAATGCCGGCTTTACGGGTCAGGCGACCGGCTTCTTCCATACCGAGGTCATCGGTGACAGAACCTACATCATTGACCCGCTGGGCAACCCCTTCTTTGTAACGGGTATCAATGACTTTACCATGTATAACAGCAAGTGGGCGCTTGAAAAGTACGGCACCGAGGCTGATTACTACACGGCTACCACCAAGCTTTTGAAGGATATGGGTCTCAACGCCGCCTTCGTCAGCCCGCAGGACAAGGTCCTTGCTGTGGACGAAAGCCTTACGACGGTGGTTCAGCTGAGCGTTGTCGGCTCGTATATGTTCTCGCTCGGACGCTCGCAGATCTCCGAGGGATATTTCCCGCACAACAACACCATCAACGTATTTGACCCCGACTTCCGCAAGATGACCAACAAGAACGTGGCCGAAACCATTCTTTCCAAGAACTATCAGGACAATCCCCGTGTTCTCGGTTACGTTTCGGATAACGAGCTTCCCGGTGGCGACGACATTCTGACTCGCTACCTGACCATTGACCCGAACGAGCCCTCCAACGCCTTCTCGTATGCCGTGGCTTGGACCTGGCTGGCCAGAAGAATGAATAACCCCGTGGTTTCGCTGGAGGAGTATCTGGCGTCGCCCGAGCTTGCCGAGATGAACGGTGAGTTCCTTGGCTTTATCTATTGCACGTACTACGGTGTGACCCGTGATGCCATCGAGGCGGTCGACCCCAACCATATGTATATGGGATCGCGTGTTACCGGCGGATGCGGCTTCCACGAGGGCTACCTCAGAGCCGCCGGCTATCAGCTTGATATCATTACCACCAACATCTACGGTGGACCTAACTACGATTGGGAAAAGATCACCAACTACTACCGCTACTCGGGCAAGCCCATCATCATCACCGAGTTCTTTGCCAAGGCTATGGACGCCATCGACGAGAACGAGTTTATCATGGCAAACTCGACCGGTGCGGGCTTTGTCACCAAGACTCAGCAGATGCGTGCCGACTTCTACGAGCATCACGCGATCAACCTGCTGCAGACCAAGGCGTGCGTTGGTTGGGTATGGTACTGCATGCTGGACAACGACCAGCCGCTTCACTACAGCATTGACATGCAGAAGGAAGTGGTCATGGCTTACGTTGCTTACGCACAGCATCCGCCCGTGGCGCTCAGCTTTATTGATCGCGACGGCAAGGTCTACACAGCCGCCGAGGTTGGCTTCTTTGAAACCATCGACGAGGGTAACCCGATGATGTCCAACCACAACTGTAACAAGGGTGTGTTCAACCGTACCTACAACTCGACGGTTTCGGTTTACAGCTACGATGCAAACGGCAAGCTTCTCGGTGCCAAGAGCTATTGGGTAGAGGATCCCGAATCGGCCATTCCCGCAGACGGAACCAAGCTCAAGGCGCTTAGCAGTGATACGGTATTTACCGTCGGCAAGGCCGTGAACGCGGACGGCAGCTACACCGAGACGGTGCTGACAAACTATCAGGGCACGTATGTGGCTCTGGCACGCGCAATGCGTAAGGTCAGCGACAACCTCATCGGTCTTGTTAAGTACTTTGACGCACAGTAACGCGTAAAAATAAGGGGCTGAGTCTTTGGACTCAGCCCTTTTGTTGTAAAACGAAAACCCCGCCATAATGGCGGGGTTGAAAAAAGGCGATTGCCGATAAGCAGAAGAAAAGTAAAGGGAAGAGGGAAAGAAGCTTTGGGTGAGAAAGGCTCCCTTTGGGAGGGAGCTGTCGAGCGAATGCGAGACTGAGGGAGCCCGCGCGACCTCAATGTTTGCAAGCATAATGAAGTCGCGCAGGCTCCTTCCGACGCCTACTCGGCGCCACCTCCCTCTCGGAGGGAGGCAATGATCACAACCCGTTTACGGGTGGCAAGTAACAATTGCACGGC